>DAOUAJ010000091.1:0-17066 GCA_034433615.1 Anaerolineae bacterium
CCTGACAGAGAGCGGTGATGACCTCGGACACTTTCCGGTCCGCGTGGAACACGATGGCGTTGTAGGGGCACAGGTTGTTGCAGATGCGGCAGCCACAGCACTTGTCTTCGTTGATGCGGGCACGCACCGGCTCCATCAGCACCGTGCCCTGGCTGATGAGGCTGGCCACCCGCGCGGCGGCCGCTGCACCCTGGGCCACCGAGTCGGGAATGTCCTTGGGACCCTGGCAGGCGCCGGCGATGAAGACCCCCTCCGTCATCGTTGCCACGGGGTCCAGCTTGGGGTGGCGCTCGATGAAGAAGCCATTAAAGTCACAACCCATGCTAAAGAGGTTAGCCACCTCCGGAGAGTCGTGGCGGGCCTCCATGGCAGGGCTGAGGATGACCATGTCCACCGGGATGCGCCGCTGTTTGCCAATGAGCGTGTCCTCGACCTGGACGATGAGTTTCCCCTCTTCGCCGGACAGGCGGGCGGCGTCGGTCACCTCCGCCACCTTCCCCCGAATGAAGTGGGCCCCTTCCTCCAGCAGCCGGTGGTAGAACTCCTCGTACCCCTTGCCGGGTGTGCGCATGTCAATGTAGCAGTTGTAAACCTCGGTCCCGGGCAGCCGTTCGTGGATCAGGTGGGCGAACTTCAGTGAGTACATGCAACAGACTTTGGAGCAGTATACGTGATAGTTCTGGTCACGGGAGCCAACGCAGTGGATGATGGCGACGCTCTTGGGCGGAGTTTCCATGTCACGCAGCACGATCTTGCCGCCGGTAGGGCCGGCGGCGTTCACCATGCGCTCGAACTCCAGGCTGGTGAAGACGTTGGCCAGCCGCCCGTAGCCGTACTGAGGGATGCGGCGTACGTCGAACAGATCGTAGCCAGTGGCTACGATGACATTGCCCACCTTAATCTCGAGGATCTCGTCCTGCTGCTCGAAGTCAATGGCGTTAGTGGGACAGAAGATCTGGCAAGCTTTGCACTTGCCGCGCTGGAAGTAGACGCAGTTCTCCACGTCAATGACCGGGTATTTGGGCACGGCCTGAGGAAAGGGGCGATAGATCACCTTGCGACGGCCCAGGCCGGCCTCGAAGGCCTCGTCCACGACCCGTCTGGGACACTTCTCCTCGCAGATGCCACAACCGGTGCACAGATCCTCGTTAACATGGCGTGCCTTCTTACGCACCGTTACGGTGAAGTTGCCCAGGTAACCGTCAACCTTCTCCACCTCGCTGTAACTGAGCAGGGTGATATTGGGATGCTGGTCCACCTCCACCATTTTGGGGGTCAGGATGCAGTTGCTTACCACAAAGGCCCCTTTGGGGATAAACCGATGGGTGCCCTCGACCGTAATATCGTACACATATTCTCCATCTTTAGGGACATTCCGGACATTGGCGACTTCATCCAGATAAAAATCCCACTCCAGGAAGCGTCGCAGGCGTTGGAGATCAGCGTCATCCGGTGGCACGCTGTCCTGTAGATACGTTACCAATCTATGTAACGTTGGTCTCGTGACCCGCCATTCTCCCTGCTCTATTGCCCTTGAATTGGAACGCGAGATTGGCAGATTAGTAGCTGGGATAGCGTATTTTGTCCTGATCCGGTGGAGTAAACGGCCACATTCCAAGGGAAGAGATTCGAAAACACCTCCTTGGGATTTGGTACGCCCCTCCAGGATTTGCAGTATCTCGGCCAGGCGTTCTTTTTTCCGCGAGTGACAGGAATCCACACGATAGATGAATTGCCTGACGTCCTCGTGGTTCGCTATCTCCAGGTTGACTCGATCCTGATAGCCAAAGATGTTACTTAGAATCCCGATTCTCTTGAGGAGGAGATGAATGCTCTCGGCCCGTGCTACTTCATCACGACCAAAGTGATAGTAAATCCTGGCCCCGGTTCCATCGCCATGCAAGCGACAGGAACCGTCCCCGTCAAAATAGCCCTGCAAGAAAGCAGCGATCAGGTCCTCTCGCAGTTTAAACACCGGCTTGAAGTGGTTGGCGATCAGATTTTGTGTAACTGCAGCCAGGAGCCGATTCTTGATGGATGTAGCTTGTGCGCCGTCGCTGTGTGGGTGGAAGCGAATTGGACGATTAGGAAATACGGTTTGGTATGCCCTTGAGAAGGCTTCCACCAAAGCAGAATCAGTATTGGCGAACTGCACTTCCAACCTTTCGGCTTGAGAGGAAGATACCGAACCATCCGAAGCGATGAGGCCAATGAGGTAGAGCAGATCTCTACTCACGTACTCCGATCCGATCTCGGTATGATGTCCTCCCTTGTAGGTTATGGTCTTGATTTTGCCGGCGATCTCTTCCCACTCCAGATGCGTCGACATGCATATTGTTCGCAAATCCCCCAGAAAGAGGTGCCTTTCCCCTTGGTAAAGGTTCTTGACTCTGATCCCCAGCTTCTTTGCCGCATTCTCCAAACTGCCGAACGTATCCTGCAAGACTTCCTTGGCCATTTGTTTCAAGTCCGGATTCACAACCAAGACATCGTCAGGTAGCAGGTCGACGACTCGCATATCGGTGGTCTGGATAGCAATCTTACGCGGGGCGTACAGTCTATGGCCTGGGCGGAGGAATTGGCTTTCCAGCCAGATGGGGCCTTCGGGGGAATCCACCAGTACTCGATGGTCGGGAGTCAGTCTGAGGCTCAACCCTGTCCGGGTTTCGATTTCAATCAGGTGGCGGGGTGCCGGGAGTTTCTGCACATCAACGATTCGAGCTGCTTCACAGGTCCTCCCGTTTTGAGATAGAACAGTCCGTCGATCGACTCCTGGGTTAAATCCCTCTACCAAATCGCCTATGGGTACGAATGTTCCATCACCCAATATGATTTCCTCCGAGTAAGGCAGACACGCTGAGCAGTCAAGTGTAGGGAAGGTCTTGTCCAGTTGGGCCATGTGGCCGCCGATGGAAGGCTCTCGCTCCACCAGGTAGACGTGGTAACCTGCGTTGGCCAGCTCCAATGCTGCCGTAATGCCGGCGATGCCGCCGCCCACGATCAGGGTGTTGGGGTTGATGTCTACCGGCAGGGGCTCCAGTGGCTGATGATGGATCACCCGTTCGATGGCGGCCTTGATCAGGGCCTTAGCCTTCCCCGTCGCCGCGCCTTTGTCATGGGTGACCCAGGAGTCGTGCTCCCGAATGTTGGCCATCTCGAACAAGAAGGGGTTCAAACCAGCCCGTTGACAGGTCATCCGGAAGGTCTTCTCGTGCATATGGGGGGAGCAGGCTGCGACCACCACCCGGGTCAGGCCCAACTCCTTGATGTCCTTCTCGATCAGTTCCTGCCCCAGGCTGGAGCACATGAACTTGTAGTCGCGAGCGACGGCCACATGGGACTGCCCACCAGCCCAACGGGCTACCCCCTCCACGTCCACCGTGCCAGCGATGTTAGTACCGCAGTGGCAGATGTAGACTCCGACTTTTTCGCTCATAAGCTCTTATCCTTTCGTAAGCAGTTCCAGTCCTCCAATCACGTTCACAATGCTTCATGAACCAACTCGATCAGGTCCTTGACGATGAGACGATCCTGGTAACCAGTGGTCTTCACCGCATCCTGATACATGGTGACGTCCTTAGGGCAGGCAACCACGAAGACTTGCACGCCATCAAGCCCCACAGCCTCGCGAATGCGTGCCTCGCTGGAACGCTCCTTGACCTCAGCTTCTTCCACCCAAATACGCCCTCCACCGGCGCCGCAACAGAAGGCCCGATCACGGTGGCGCGGCATCTCAACCAGTTGGCAGCCGGTCGCTTCGATCACCCGGCGCGGCGCGTCGTACACCCCGTTGTAGCGGCCCAGGTAGCACGGGTCGTGGTAGGTGACCTTGTAGCCCAGTTTCTTGCTGAGCTTAAGTTGGCCGGAAGCGATCAGTTGGTCCAACAGTTCAGTGTAGTGCAGCACCGGACGGCGGCCATTACCGTTGGCCGGGTACTCGTTCTTGAGCGTATTGTAGGAGTGAGGGTCGGTGGTGACGATGGCCTGGAATTGGCATTTGCTCAGTGCCGCCGCGTTCCTCTCGACCAGCATCTCAAACAGGCCCTCTTCGCCTACGCGGCGCACATCGTTGCCGGCGTTACGCTCGCCCTCGTATAGGATGCCGAAGTTCAGACCGCCCTTCTGGAACACCTCGGCCGTCTTGCGCGTGATCTCGGTCAAACTGGCGTGATACGAAGCGTAGTCGCCGACGAACCACAGGTATTCAACTGGCTCCTTGCGGGCATCTTTGATCCTGGGCTGGATGGGCTGAGTCCACTTAGCGCGCGCCCGCTCGGATTGGCCAAAGGAGTTGCCATAGCGACCCAGGTTGGCCAGCGCCTCCTGGAGTTGGGTGTCAATCTGTCCCTCGTTGACCAGATAGCGGCGCATGTCCACAATGGATGAGAGGTGGTCTATGAATACCGGGCAGACTTCGACACAGGCTCGGCAGGTCGTGCACGCCCACAGCTCTTCCGCCGTGACCACATCACCATGCAAAGCGCGTCCGTTACTCCGCTCCCAGAGATGTGCGCCTAGCTTGATCATGACATCCCTTGGAGAGAGGCTCAGACCACTGGCATAGGCCGGACAATTATCCTGGCAACGTCCACACCGTATGCAGGCTTCGAAGTCCAAAATCTCTTTCCAGGTGAAATCACGCCACTCTTTCACGCCTACCCCGCTGCCAGAACGCGCCGGAGCCAGCGCGCCGGCCGGCTGCAAGGAGCGAAAGAAAATGTTCACTGGAGCAGCCACAACGTGGAACAATTTGGTGAAGGGGATGCTGGCGATTAAAGTGAAAGCAATCAGCCCGTGAGTGATCCACAAAGTCAGATGCAGGACACGGTTGGTCGGATCACCCATGGCGATGAAGACCGAGGCCAGCGCGTTGCCCACCGGCGACCAGGGTGCCCAGTCCGGCTCAATGACTGCGATGCGTAGCCCTTCGATCAGGTAGCCGGTGATGGCGACGAGCACCAGCATGACGATAGCGTAGGCATCGTCCCAAGCGAAGCTCCGTCCCGACACATTCTGCCGGACGGCCACAGGCTGCAAGCGCGGCGGACGGACAACGTAGCGACGGTAGGCCGCCATCCCCAGGCCAACCAGCAACAATACCCCGAAGATGTCCAGGATCAACTCATACAGCACGTAGATCCCACCGGTCAGGAACTGGAAGCCCAGGAAAAGGTGAGTCACATCCCAGTCCACGGTCGCCAGGATGGTCCCCATGAAGAGCGCCACCATCCCCCAGAAGATCGTCAGGTGCATGATCCCTGCGTAAACGTCCTGCGTCGTTCGGAGTTGCCCTACCGCATGAACTAACACGGATAGCAAGCGCCTGCCCAGTTGGTCGGTGCGCCGCTCCGGCTGGCCCAGCCGCCAGCGCTGGACACGACGGAACACCCCGTAAGCGAACACGAGGATGGTCAGCAGTCCCAAAACGTACTGCCCGATCTCCGCCCAGTGGGGGATGTTCCAGAAAGTTTCTCGGACAGGCATGTAGTCTTACCCCGTTAATCTCAGGTTGACTTGATCTGTTGGACTTTTTCGGTCAGCACCGGGGCCAGATCGAGCAGATCAACTGTGGCCCCATATTTCGCCATATTGAAGATCGGGGCGGCGGGGTCGGTGTTGATAGCGATGACCACTTCGCTGTCGCTCATGCCCTCGATGTGCTCCGGAGCGCCGCTGATGCCCAAAGCCAGGTAGACTTTGGGCTTAACCTTCTTGCCTGACTTGCCCACCAGCCGCGTCGTCGGCAGCCAGCCCTGATCCACCACCGGGCGCGAGGCACACACCACACCGCCTAGCGCTTCCGCCAACGCCTCCGCAAGCTCTATGTTGTCCTGCCGCTGGATGCCGCGCCCGACGGCGACTAGGATCGGCTCTTTGGAGATATCCACGTCACCGACCTCCGGCTCGATGTACTGCTTCAACGTGACGCGTAGTTCCTCCAGCGCTGGGGCCGTCATCGGGGTTATCACGGGGGCCTGTGTGCTCCGTCCCTGCTCCGGCTTGAAGCCACCGGGGATCATCGTCACCAGGGCTGTTGGGCCGGGCAGATCGCCTTCGGCCATGATCTTGCCACCACAGATCTGGCTGACGAATTTGAGCGCCCCGTCGTCGGCGCGGACGCTGTGGCATTGGCTCACCAGCGGCAGCCCCAGCCGGGCAGAAAGCCCGCTGGCCACATCCATACCGACCGAAGTGTGGCCAAACAGCACCGCACGCGGTGCGTTATCACTAATCAGGCTGACCAACACCTTCTGGTAGGCGTCCGAGGTGAACTCGGCCAGGACCGGGTGGTCCACGTACAGCACCCGGTTGGCGGCCAAATCACCTGCCAGCCCTTGCGCGTCGTGGCCCAGCAATACGGCCACTACGTCTCCCCCTGTTCCTTCGGCCAGCACACGCGCCGCTGCCAGCATCATGTAGGAGATGTCTGCTACCTGGCTCCGCAAGTGTTCAACGACAACGTAGATGTCCCGATTCATTGATGTTCTCCTTACGTGTTACGTAAAGCGTAAAACGTAAAAAGAGTAATCACACAGGGAGACCCATCCATTACGTTTTACGTTTCACGTTTTACGAAACTCATAGCACGCCCACTTCTTTGAATATCTCAATTAGCCTGGCGGCGACCTCATCCACGTCCCCTTCAATCATCGTCGCCCGCTCGGCGACCTCCGGCTGGAACATGCGGCCGACGCTCGGCCCACCGCTGAGGTCTAACCCGGCTATCTCTTGCTCCTCAATGGTAGCACTCTTCATCGCCTGACGGACCTTGCTAACAGCCACGTAACGCGGCGGTTGCTCCGCAGCCTGAATCCCCAACACGGCCGGCAACGTCACTTCCATCTCGGCGATCAGCCCACCAGGGTACTCCTTGCGTACTGTGACCTTGCCGTCAGTCGCCGTCACGCCAGCCACGTAACCGACGTAAGGCATGCCCAGGTACTCCGCCAGCAGCGGCCCCACCGGCCCGTCCAGGTCGTTGTGGGCCTGTACGCCGGTCAGCGCCAAATCGGGCTGGAGCTCTTTAACGACGGCCACAAGGGCGCGAGCCAGGGCGTGATTATTCACCCCGCTCCCGAACTCTCCGCTGAGTTTGATCAGCCGGTCGGCGCCTTTGGCTGCCGCGGTGAAGAGGACATCATCCACCCCTTCAGAGTCCGGGGCCACGATCGTCACCTGGCCCCCGCCGCGTTCTTTGAGCAGGATAGCCTGCTCGATAGCGTGGTCGTCGAATTCGTTGATGATCCAGCGCAACCAGGTGGTGTCCAAAGCAGCGCCGCTCTCGTCAATGGCAAGTTCTTCAACCAGGTCAGGCACGAGTTTGATTGGAACCACAATGTTCATCGTTACCTCCTCACCATAGCCATCCAGCCATCTAGCCACCTGGCCATCTCTACTCCCCCATCGCCTCGGCCAGCAACTCGGCGATGTCTTTCACAACCAGCCGTCCGGCCTGCTGGACCATCTTGGCGGCGTCTTCGAAGCGCGGTGGTTCGTACGGACAAGCCACAGCCAGGATGTCCGCACCAGCGGCCACCGCCTCGCGCACGCGCCACTCAGACAGCCGGGTTTGGGCCTTCTCCCATTGGAAACCGTCCAGCCACATCCCGCCCCCACCGCCACCGCAACACAGGCTGGTGGTGCGGTGGTGCGACATCTCCACCAACTCCACCCCTGGGATGGCTTTCAACAAGGCGCGGGGCTCGTCGTAGGCACCATTGGCACGGCCCAGGTAGCACGGATCGTGGTAGGTGACCCTGGCCTTGACCTCTTGCTTCAGCAAAGGTTTGAGTTGATCCAGCCGTTCGGCCAGGAACTGGGTGTAGTGCCGGACCGGGTAGGAGATGCCCAGCGCCGGGTACTCGTTCTTGAGGGCGTTGTAGGCGTGGGGGTCGCCGGTGACGATCTCGTTGAACTGATACTTGCGGAAGGTCCGTCCATTCTTTTCGGCCAACATCTCAAACAACCCGCGCTCGCCTGCCAGCCGTTGGGAGTCGCCGTCGCTGTTCTCCTCAGGTCCCAGGATGCCAAAGTCCACCCCCAGGGCGTGGAAAACTTTGGCCAGCGCCCGGCTGACCAACTGAACGCGAGGGTGATAGGAAGGGTAGTCGCCGACAAACCACAAGACGTCCACCGGCCGCCTGGCCTGGCTCATAATCGTGACCGGGGGTTCGATGCCTTTAGCCCAGTCGGCTCGCTTGCGAGGCGATTCGCCCAGAGGGTTGCCGTACCGTTGCGAATTCGTCAGAGCGTCCTGAAGCTCCGTTGGAACCTTGCCAGCCAGAAGCAACTCTTCCTTGGTACGGGTCATCAGGCCAACAGTCAGCGGGATTTTGGATGGGCAGACCTGGGTGCAGGCATAGCAGGACACGCACATCCAGACTGTGTCAGTCTTCATCACCTGATCAAACATCCCGGCGCGCAAAACGGCGATCATCCTGCCCGGCGGGAACCTCATCAGGTAGCCGAAGGGACACACGCCGCTGCACGTGCCGCACTGCAAGCAGGTCCGGATTCGCTCGCCGTCCGGCACCCTGAACAGGCT
Source organism: Anaerolineae bacterium (assembly GCA_034433615.1). Taxonomy (GTDB): domain Bacteria; phylum Chloroflexota; class Anaerolineae; order DUEN01; family DUEN01; genus DAOUAJ01. Next base: position 8,546 of record DAOUAJ010000091.1, read on the forward strand.
GGTGTAGAACGCCTCACTGAATGAGGGACTTGGAGGGACTGCGCTTATAGCCATTACGGCACCTCCTGTGCAATAGTTCATTATGCGCAACCCTGGTTTAAAGCAGGTTCAATTGCTTGAATGCAGTTTATGCACAAACCCACTGGAGGACCTGCATCAGCCCTGTAGATGAACGCCCGCCTCAACGCCCCCTTATTAGTGCTATTTTTCACATTATAGCTTATCACATCATGAATGGACAGTCTATGATTTAGAACGTATTCGCGCAAAAGTCACTTGTTGACATAGACGGCAGGGCCAGTTAATGCTGACAGAGTTGGGCTAACTGAGCATTTTGATCCCCGCACCGCGTCATACTCTCCCGCCCATCGCAGCGCGAAAATGGTGAGCGCGCGCACTTTGAGGAGAAGCAAGTGAGAACAATCATCGTGGGACTGGGCAATCCCATTCTGACGGATGATGCCGCTGGCCCCCTGGTCGTGCGGGAAGTGGCCCGGCGGCTGCCGCCTGGTACAGCCGACATTTGCGAAGGGAGCGTGGGCGGCCTTACACTCATGGAACAGCTCGTGGGGTATGATCGTGCCATCCTGATAGATGTGATCCAGACCGGACGGGCGCGTCCGGGCACCCTTTGGCGACTGACAACGGGCGATTTGCCGGCCAGCCACCACAGCCGCTCAGCCCACGACACTGACCTCAATACAGCATTGGAAATGGGCCGGCGGGTGGGAGCCAGGCTCCCTCATTCCATCGCCATCATCGCCATCGAGGCCGTGGACGTGAACACTTTCGGTAAGGCGTGCACGCCCGAGGTAGCCGCCGCCATCCCTCAGGCTGTGGCCGCCGTCCTCCAGGAGCTAGCCGATCCGTAGAGGCGATCCCTTCACGGACGCTCATTGGGGTGGACAGGGACGTACTGCCCTTACGTTGGTCGCCTATCGGAGCGGGCACGCGCCGCCCTACAGAGGATCAGAATGACACGGAGACGACCGGGAAACACTGTGAGACGCAGTAGCGCGGCCCCAGAAGCGCGCGTTCTGAACAACCTGCCTGGCCTTTATCCGACCGAGGACTGGCAGGTGATCTATTGGTCAGTGGACGAGCAAGGCCTGCTGGAACGGCGTCAGGTGATCGTCCAGTTGCCCGCGGGGCTGGCGGATGTATGTGTACCAGTGCCGGTGGGTTACAACGGATGTGTACAGATGGTACGTCGCTGGGGAGTGGCGGTCTATCCCTCGCTTCTGGAAGAGATCGAGTTTGACTTGGGCGCGGTGGTGTACGGAGCCCCCGATCGTTACGCAGGTGACCCAGAGGACTACTTGCGAGCTGCCCTGGATGTCACCCACTTCGATCTGCCGGGATTTTTCGTCATCGCCAGCGAGGAGCACCCATTGCTGATGTATGCTCCGTCTGGAGTCCTGAAGGGCAGCTATGTGCGTTGGCGCACTTACCTGGGCGCGCTGGCGTTCCTGGCGACGGACGGGCGAGTGAATAGTGGCTTTCATCGCCTGGCCCGCGAAGCGCAGGATACCTATCGAGAGGCAGTAGGTTATCTGCAGGAGGCCCTAGTACAAAACTTCTAGGGCGCTAATGCTTCTCTTGTAGAGATTGCCAGTGCGGGGTAGAGCAAATCTCAGATTAAAAACTGCAGCTCCTGCTGATGTGGATGCCGCCAAAATCTGATACTATGTAGCCAGAAAGCCGTGATAGATAGTTACCGAACTGGGTGGATCCGGTTCAACATATGCGGCGGGAGGCTACGATGGGTATCTTAGATAACACTTTAGGACGCTATCAGGCAGGACGGGCTGCATCGAAGGCTGGTGCCCTGGTCTGGCGCCGGGTTTGGACTGCCGCCAGGCCGTTTGTAGATGTTGCGACCGTGGTAGTACTGACTTTTGTCTTCGTGATGGCTCTTACCCTACCGTGGGTCGCGGCCTATTTTGGCATCACGAATGTTCTGCATTTTCTGGCCGGACTTTTCGTGGTAGGTGCGGTCACTATCCTGATTCGCACAGCGGTGACGTAATTCCCGATAGTACCATTGAGCGAAGGGGCGGCCAGCCCACAACAATGCGGCTGGTCGCCCCCTTGTTTTGCTGTTAGTGACCCGGTCAGGAGACTGGCCATAACGACGTATTTGGTTAGCGATGAGCTGTCAATTCATCCCACAGCAGTATCAGCGGCTCTCCCAGCAAAGCCAGATCGGGGCCGGTGTACAACCCAACGCGAAGGGCATAAGGGCCAGCCGGGAGCGATGATGGCAAATTGAGCAGATGCCGGTCCCGTAGGATCTCGCCAGGTTGCCAGAGCGAGGTCGGGTAGTACACCCCACCCGGTGGCGCATCGTGCTGCGCAATCTTCTCACCCGCGCTGTCCAGTAGGTGCACAAAAGAGGTGCAATTCGCCTCCAATGGCCGGAGCGGCCGCCAGTAAAGGGTGATTTCGAGTGGTCGGCCGGGCTCCGGCACAGCTGGGTTGATCTCCACTGCTTGCAAGGCCAGGGCATCACCCACCGTGCCCCAGGCGTCACCGGCCGGAGCTGTCACTTTGCCTTCCACCCGCACCACTGATCCCTCTGGCTTCAGATCGAAAGCGATTTCTATCCCTGGCATGGGCTTGACCAGGAAGACCGGACGCCCCGTCTCCAGGGCCGATCGTGTCACCTGTCCGACATTCAGCCACCCCGGCCGCGCTACCATCAGCGGGAACAACCAGGTGAGATCGGGCCGCTGCCCCTCCACTTGTTGCAGGTAAATCAACGGCACGATCTCGTCCCGATCGTTGCTCACCAACACGGCTGCGTCAGGTAGCGGCTGGCTCAGGATGCCCTCCCAGAACGTTTGGGCGCTGTGGTCCCGGCTTCGGTCAACGGCCGGGAAGGACGAAAGTGTCAGCGCGATCGGCAGGAGCAGTCCCAGGGCCGGGATTGCACTCTGGACCCTGTGCTTGACCACAGAGCTTGCCCTGAGTCTGTCGAAGGGACAGGCTGCCCAGGGCAGGCAAGTCAGTCCCCCCTTCCTCTCCCAGAATTGGGAGAGGAAGGGGGCCAGGGGGATGGTGAGGGCTATGGCCGCCAGCCCAACCCCGCTCCACAGCGCGGCGATCAAATAGATGGGCACGTACAGCACGTACACATCTCCGATGCCGTAGAAGAGGTTGAACGCCAATTGGGCCACGAAGATCAGCCCGGTGAGGGCCAGTGCGCTCCATCGCCTACACCAGGCGAGCCAGACTAGCCCCAGCCCAGCCAGCAGTGCCCCCGGTAAGCTGAGGTTGCGCAAGATGAGAGCCAACACAGCAGGCAATTGTATCCACGCCCACGTGGGCGACAGCATCTCTCCGGCGAAGGCGCGGCCCATCACGAAGGCCAGGAAGCCGGCCAGGGTCGAATCGTACAGGGAGAGGGCCTGCCCTACTCCCAGGGTCACGGAGAGGTATGGTGTGGCAGATGCCCGCAGCGGGACGTACAGGTAGAGCAGTTGGGGCAACAGCAGCCCGGCCAGCATCGCCCCCACTACGCGACGGCTGACGGGCCCGTGAACCGTCGGGTGTTCTAGCCAGGCCCACGCCAGCAACCCGGGCAACCAAAGCAGCGTCGTCCGGTGGTGAGCCAGCCCCAGCCCCACGATCCAAGCCAGCAGCACGTAGCTGGGCCTGCTCGACGCTACTCCGTAGTTACATGGCGGTCTGTAGTCAGGCACAGAGCGCAGCGGAGTGCCGTTTGACGCTGCTTCGCTGACGCTACGTGGCTGACTACGAACTGTGCGCAAGGCCAGCCACAGCATGAGCGCGGTGAGCAGCCCGTGCAGCGTGTAGACTTCGGCGATGACGGCCTGCGACCAGAAAGTGGGGTTCGTGGCCAGGGTCATCGCCGCGACGACGGCAGCCAGCCGGCGGGCCAGATTGGGCAGCCACGGCGCAGCCTGGGCGATCAGCGCTGCCGCGGCCAGGTAGGTGACCCCCACAGCGATCGCGCCCCACAGGGCCGAGAACACGTTCATACGCCAGGCGGGCGTGCCCAGGGGCAGCAGATGGCTCCAGAGCCAGCCCAGGATCAGGTACAGGGGGTAGCCGGTGGGATGCGCCAGCCCACCGACCCAGGCCGCCACCTGGAACTCACCTGGATCGCCGAAGAGGAGCCCCGGCGCTAGCGTGCGCAGATAGAGCAAGCCGGCAACCAGCCCGCATCCCACCGCCAAACCCGTTGCGGAATGCGGAATGCGGAATGCGGATTGCGGATTGCGGATTGCGGGACCTGACTTCCCGATCCGAGATCCGAAATCCGAGATCCGAAATCCAAAATCCAAAATCCTCATGGCTCCAGCTCAACCCAATCCACCGCGGCGGCTAATGAACGCCGGTCCGGGTTACGGCCGATGCGCAGGTACGCGCCGCCGGTCTGGACGACCTCGGCGGCGCTACCGGGGGGCGCGCCCTTCACGCCGATGAGCGCGTGGGAAGCATTGGGCACAGCGCGCGGGTCCTGCCCGGCCCCCACGGTCTGCAAAGCGGCCCATGCCTGGTCGGTCAGGTAGGCAGTGGCCGGGCCACGCGTGGCCGCGATCACGATCACCTCAGCCGGCGCGTTGTTGATGAACTGGGCCAGCCGCTCCGCCTCGTAGACGTTGGCGGCCGTATCGAAGCCACGCTTCTCCAGCAAGCGGCCGCTGCGGGGGTCCACCAGCGCCACATTGTACCCACGCCGCCCGGCTGAGGCGTCTACACGCCCCCCTGCATCGTCTTCCAGCGTGACATAGGCAAAGTCGGCGGTCGCGTTGATCTCAATATCCACCGGCGCGTCCACGCCGGTCTGGCCGATGTGGACGTCGGCTGGGAGCACGTCTCGTGGCCGGGCCGTCTGGCCAAACGCCAGGGTGACCCGGTTGAGCCCGCTGCGCACGACCCCAGGCGGCACGCTAAACTGGAGGATGGCCCAATCCTCAGCCAGCGTGATCGGGCCGCCCAGCGATCGGCCATTGAGGAAGGCCTGCATCGTCTGCGGCGGTGCGCCGGGGTAAGCAAAGGGGCGGACGCGCAGCAAAAGCCAATAGGCAGGCGCAGGCTGCCCAACGCGCACGGGCAAGAACAGGCGCGCCTGGCGAGCGCCGGCCCAGTTGGCCGTGGCTCCGAAAATCTGCTCGTCGTCGTGCCATCCCTCGCCCCGGTAGGGGGCCGAGCCCGCCACACCCAGATCTAACTCGAAGTCAGCTCGCCCGGCTGGCTGGCGGACGCGATAAGCCTGTACGCCGTCTTGATCGTAAAAAGGCTGTGGCTCAACCGGCAGCAGGCTTCGCGCGTAATCGCGGGTGGTGGCATAGGTGTTGGCATACGGGAAGCGGCCAGGGATAGGCGGCAGGACGATCAGGTAGCGCACGTCGTACAGGTACATCAGATCGGCTGCCTGAGCGCGGGCGGCAGCATCTATCTCCGGCGGAACCGGCCGGCCGAACTCGGTCTCGGTGATCGCCTGGAACAGTGGCAGGCGGCGAAAGTAGTCCATCTTGAAGTCGGGAGCGCGGCTGATGTTGCCGCCCAGCATTGGCTTGCCGTGTACCGTCTGGTAGAACTGCACCTGCGTCCGCTCCGAGCCGAAGACGCCGAAGGAGTTGCGCCACCCCAGCGGCAATTGGAGGATGGCGAACTCTCCCGGCTCGGCCGCGATCTGTCGGTAGAGGGCGGGCACGCGGGCATCGGTCAGCGGCAGCGGCACGGCCGCGTGCTCGAACAGGATCGCCGCGGCCAGCATCGTGGCCAGGATGTTGCCAGTGCAGACCCGAAGGGTTTCAGAAAACCCTTCGGGTCTGGGGCGGGGGCTCATCATCCAGGCGACGGCGTAGCCTGCCAGCACGGCCAGCCCCAGCATCAGGACGACGCTGTTGCGGTTGGGAGCGCGGTTGGCCTGGGCGAAGGGGATGTAGTGCAGCAATGCGAAGGGCATGGGGAAGGTGACGCCACGATCGCCCAGGAGACGGTCCAGGCTGAACTCGTAGCGGCCGTTGATCTGGAGCAGCGGTCCCAGGCAGAAGAGGCCGAAGAGCAACGCCGTCCAGCGCCAGACGCGGCCCCGTGGCCCGCTCACCAGGGCACCGATTAACGCTAACGCCAGCGTGATCCAACCCACGAAAACGGTGTTCACATCTGAAAAGCGCGCCGTCCCTTCTTCCACGGCCCGCAATGCCCGTGTCCAGTTACTTCCCCAGACGGGATGCAACGCGGTCGGGGTGACGAACCCCAACAGATCGGTGCTCAACTTCAACCCCTCCCCCCATCTTTCTAGCGCATAATCGCCACTGACGAACTCTCGCACGATGGGGACGAGGGCGGGCGACCAGAGGAGGGCAGCGACCGTCGCCACCAGGACCAGACGGCGCAGAACAGACGACAGACGACAGACGACAGACGAAGGACGAAAGCTAATGGCTAATGGCTGATGGCTAATGGCTAACCGCTGACCGCTGACGGCTGGAGCAAAAAGAAAGGCGATTCCCAGGATGAGTGTGAAAATAGCCAGGAAGACAGCAAAGATCATCTCCGCCAGGGCGGCCAGGGCAAAGAAGAGGCCGGCCAGGGCCGCGTCCCGCCAGCCGGAGCGGTGCAGGCGCCCATCGGGGTGCAGGGTGCGCACCAGATAGAGCGCGTAGAACGGGATACAGCCGGTGGTCACCATGTCGTAATGGCCCAGGGCGGCGTAGACGGCTCGATTGGAGCCGAAGGCATAGACCAGCCCGGCCAGCAGGGGGGCCAGATGGCCAGCCCAACCGGCCGGCAGACGACGCCCCTCCACCCTATCGGGTACAAGGGCCAGGAGCTGGCGCACCAGCAAATAGGTGCCGTAGCCGCTGAGCACGGTGGCCAGGATCAGGGTGGCGTTCGAGGCCGGCACCAGCCCCCATGCCAGTTGCAGCGGCAGGGCCACCAGCGCATTGAAAAAGTTGTACGTATGAAGGATCAGATCAATGCCCAGTGGATACCAGATGAGCTCGCTGTGCAGCGGAGACGTGCCCAGATCGAGCAGGGCGTGCTTGAAGTACCAGATATTCCAGAGAAACGTGGACTCGTCGAAGGCCCAGGTCGCGCTGCCTGGCGTGTGAGTCGTGAAGCGCAGAGGCAGCGGGTAGCTCAGCGCCAGAGCCAACACGACAAACACAGCCAAGATGACGACCTGTTGTCGCCAAGGCCGAAAAGGTAGGGGCGATCCCTCCGTGGTCGCCCTGCACTCCCGACCAACAGAATGCGCGCCACACATCATGGCCTCAGATCCACCGGCAGCTCAATCCGGTCCGTCAGCGGCTGGCCAGCGGTATCTAACACCGAGAGCCGCTCGCCGGTGCGCCAATCATACCAGCCCAGCGCGATGGTGTAACGCCCGGCGGGGGCGCCCGGAGGCAACGCGATCTCCACCTGATCGCGCACAGGCACGCCCAACGGCCAGAAGTCAGTTGGGAAGAGCCCGGAGACCGGGATAGTGTCGGCCTGCGCAACTATCTCGTTGCTCGCGTTAAGCAGGTGCACGAAGAGGGTATACGAGGTCTGGGTGGGCTGAGTGAGCCGCCAGACCAGGTCAATGATCACCCGCGCCCGATCCCCCACGGCAGGGCGGGTCTGGATGTCGAGCATCTGCAAGCCGCCACCAAACTCAGCGGGGATCACGCCGGGAGGGGTGAAATCGGGGGCAGGGCCGCCGGGAGCCAGCCGCGTGACCGGGCTCCCTGACACGTCCATCGAGACGCGCACCGCGTAACGGCCGGGCGGCGCGTCCTGGCTGATCGCCACCTGGTGCCACGTGGCTACGACATCGCCTGCGTGCCACTCGCCATACCGGTAGGGGAAGGGCTCTGTCCAGGCGCCGCGCTCGATGCCTGCCGCGTCTTCCACCGTCACGCGCAGGGTGGGCGCCTCGACCGCCGGCACATCACTTGGATTGCTCATCGCCCAATACAACGTTGCTTCAATCATGCCACCGGGCCGCGCCTCGCCCACAATCCCATACCCCACCAAGCGAGGCAACCCCTGACCGGGCAACCCTTGTGTACGCGGAGGCGGCCCCCCCTTGTCCACCCGATAGACTTCCAGCCCCGGCCCGCGTGGCCCGTTCACCATAGTCAGGGGCGTCATCACTGGCAGGAGACGCTGCAAACGCTGCCGGTCTGGCATGGCCGAGTTCCCCAGCAGGTAGATGGCGCCCTCAGGAGGCGGCATCAACAGCGCCTGGCGCCCATCGAACCAACGGAGGCTCGGGTTACGCCGATTGAAAAACTCCGTAAGGGGTACCTGCTCGTATAGCAGCATAAACGACGGATGACGGTAGATGTCGGCCGAGATGTAGGCCAACTGATCCGGCTGATGGTCCTGTAGCCAGTGGGCGGCGGCTACCACATCCCCCTCGAAGGCATCAAACGCGCCCGCAGAACGGCCCCATGTCTCGAAATAGTCCCACCAATTCACTGTAGCGTGGAGGATGAGGGGCCCGGCCAGCGCCAGCGCGACCGCTCGCTGCCGGTCGCGCTGGCTCGCGCGG
>DAOUAJ010000092.1:0-7833 GCA_034433615.1 Anaerolineae bacterium
GCGGGCGTTTACGGGATGAACTTTCGGTTCATGCCTGAACTGGGCTGGAAGCTGGGCTATCCGTTCGCATTAGGCTTGATGGTCGTGATCAGCGTGGCCCTTATCCTGTACTTCCGGTGGAAAAAGTGGCTGTAATGGGGGGCCTGTTATTTTTGAGGCAGAGGCTTGTCGTCTGTGACCTCATAGTGTACAATGTAGTCATAACGACAAAGGAGTGTGACTATGGCTGAAGTAACCGTAGGCGTTCGGGAACTAAAAGCCCGGTTGAGCAGCTATATGTAGCCGATTAATCAATGGTATGATGCGCTAGCTCTCTACATCGCCGGGCGAGAGCTAGCGTTTTTTTAGCGCAGGTCTATTGGCGGCCAGTGGGTAGTCGCTTTTCACATCTTTTGAGCAATGGCGCCCTGATTGCGATTAACATGCGCATTCTGACCATTAGTGATCATATCGAGTTGGTATTGTACAGCCCTTCCCTTTCGGATCGGCTGGGAAAGATTGATCTGGTATTGAGTTGCGGGGATCTGCCATTCTACTACCTTGACTTTGTATCCAGCATGTTGGGCGCGCCGTGTTATTATGTATTTGGCAACCACGCGCAGGGCCTGGAACTCGGTCAGAGCCTGCCTGCCAGCCATTTTTCGGGTGTCAACCTGGATAATCGGGTCGTGTGCGAGCGCGGCCTGCTCATCGCCGGGCTGGAGGGTTGTCGCCGATACAACCAGAACCCGCGCTTTCAGTACACCGAGGGCGAGATGTGGTTAAAGATCGCATCGCTGGTCCCGGCCTTGTTGAGGGCTTATGTGCGTCACGGACGATTTCTGGACATCCTGATCACTCACGCGCCTCCGCGGGGTATTCACGATGCGACCGATTGCGCCCACATCGGCTTTTCGTCCTTTCTGGCGTTCATGCGCTGGTTCCGGCCGCGCTATCTCATCCACGGCCACCAGCATATCTACAACCGCAGCGAAGTGATTGAAACGATATACCACGACACGACGGTGATTAACGCCTATGGGTTTCGCGTTCTCGAGGTTGAGAGATGAGCAGAACACCTGAGCCGATCATCCATATCGAACATCTCAGCAAGGTCTATGAATCCAAGGAGCGGAAGGGCATCTTCCGCTCTAAACGGCGACGGGTGGAGGCTTTGACGGACATTTGCCTGGACATCTCCGCCGGCGAGGTCTTTGGCCTCCTCGGCCCCAACGGCGCGGGCAAGACCACCCTGATCAAATGCCTGACCACCCTGCTCCTGCCGACCTCGGGCACGGCGTGGATCAACGGGTATCAGATCGGTGTGGACGAGGATGCCATCCGCGCGTCCATCGGCTGCATGCTGATGGGCGAGCGGGGCCTCTACTGGAAGCTGACCGGCCGCGAAAACCTGGAGCTTTTCGGCGCGCTTTACCACCTCCCGCCATCGGTACGCCGCCGTCGAGTCGAGGAGGTGGTTGAGCTGCTTCATCTACAGGAATACATCGAACGCCCGGTGGAAACCTATTCCTCCGGCCAGAAAATGAAGCTGGCCTTCGGTAAGGCGCTGCTCAACGATGCTCCTGTGCTGATCCTGGACGAGCCGACGAACACGCTGGATGTGCCCTCGGCCCGGGAATTGCGCGCCATCGTGCGGGATCTCAACCGCCAGGGACGCACCGTCGTTTACACCACGCACCAGATGAGCGAGGCCGAGACGTTATGCGATCGCGTGGCGATCATTGACCGTGGCCGGGTGATCGCGTTGGGGACGGTGCCAGAACTGAAAGCAACGCTGCAGCAAAATGGCGTCACCCGTGTTGAAGGGGTGATCCCGTTTGCAGCCGTGCGCGCGATCCAGAAACTGCCCGGTGTGTTGCAGGCAGCCATGATCGAGGAAGATGGCGTGCGCCGGCTGACGGTGGTCAGCCCCGATTCGCGTGCCGCCCTGCCGTTGGTCATTCAGACGCTATTGGAGCACGATGCCGTCATCCAGCTCGTAGCACCGGAGGAGGTCACGTTGGAAGACGTCTTCATCGCCAAGACTGGACGGACACTGGCTGAGGACACCCGGGTAGTGTGAGAGGACGATCCACGATGACCGCAATCGGGCTCTCTCGGCCTGGCCTGGCCTCTCGCTTGAGGATTACCTGGGAGGTGGCAACCGCGCGCCTCCGAGAGATGAGCCGCTACCCCGCCTGGTTCGTGCTGGACGTCATCATACCGATCATGATGACGGCGTTGCCGGTCTTCCTGGGCCGTTCCGTGGCCGGCGCGAACGCGAGCGCGAATTTCCAGCAGAACACGGGCACGGCTAACTACGTGGCCTATCTCATCATCGGCTCCAACGTGTTCATCGTTGTAACCCGGGCACTGTGGGATATGGGCTTCTGGATGCGCCGGGAGCAGCAAACGGGCACGCTGGAAGTGCTCTACCTGGCCCCGGTCAGTCGGTTATGGATCGTGGCAGGGGTTTCGCTGTACAGCACCGTGCGTTCGCTCATAACGACGTCGGTGGCGTTTACGCTGGGGTGTCTGGTCTTCGGTGTCAATCCGCTGGTGGGGAATATCGGCCTGGCCTTCGCCTTCCTGATCGTCGGGATGGTGCCCCTGTATGGCATCTCGTTCCTGTACGGCGCGCTGGTGCTCAAGGTGAAAGAAGCCAGTGCCCTCATTAACCTAGCCCAGTGGGCGGTGAACTTTCTGATGGGCATCTACTTCCCCATCACCGTCTTCCCGCCGCTGTTGCGGTGGCTGGCCCTCTCCTTCCCGCCCACGTGGATGACTAACGGCGTGCGTGCTTCCCTGCTGGGCGTCGGCTTCTTCTTCGAGCGGTGGTATGGTGACTTCGCTATCTTGTGGGTGTTCGTCGTCATTACGCCCCTGTTGGGCTACTGGGTCTTCCTCATGACGGAGCGTGCCATCCGTCGTGAGGAAGGGGTCGGGCAGTTTTGAGAGGATGCTCGGATGATTCGGGGGGAGAGACATTCTGTTGGAATCCGGGCGCGGGCTGATGCGTTTCTGGCCTTGGTTCGCGCTCGCTTCCTGATCATGAGCCGGTACCCGGTGGACTTTGTGGCGTCCTTTGGCCAGATTTTCCTGGTGGTCACCCTGTTTACGATCACGACCTATATGTTTCGCCCGGGAGGATGGGCCGGGCGCGGCCAGGGCGAGGGAGGCATCGTGATCTATGGTTTCCTGCTTTTTATGTTTCTGAGCGATGCCATGTGGACTCTGGGGGTTAGCCTGCGCTGGGAGCAGTATCAGGGCACCCTGGAATCGCTCTATCTGACGCCCGCCTCCAAGTTTGCCAGCCTCGCCTCGCGTGTGGCCATCGTCCTGGTCTGGACCGGGCTGCTGTCGCTGATGGCGGCCCTGGTGATGCAAGAGTTGATCGGCCGTTTGCCGTTTCATAACCCGCTCCTGGCGCTCTACCTGCTGATCATGAGCCTCTGCGGGACCTTCGGCATTGGGTTCGCGTTTGCGGCTTTCACGCTCCTGGCCAGAGAAGCGGCGCAACTGGCGGCCAACGTCTTGCAGTTCGTGTTCCTGCTGGTGTGCGGGATGTTCTTCCCGTTCTCCAGCCTGCCTGACCAGCTCATTTGGGTGTCCAGGGTGATCCCGCTCAGCTACGCGGTGGACGCCTTTCGCTCCACGCTGATGGGGTATCCGCCCGGCTTCCCAGAGCTGGCGCCCATTGAGGTCGAGATCGTGATCGTCACCCTGTTCGGCGTGCTCACGCCCCTGGCGGGGTATCTGCTCTACAAAGCGGCCGAGAAGCGGGTGCGGACAACGGGCAGCCTGGCGCAATTCTGAGAATGTTCATCTGGCCCCTGACGTTGAAGAAGTATTAGAGCTTTTGAGAAATAATGCGTAGTGCGTGTTGCGTGATCCGTAACGTAACACGCACCACGCAGTACGTTTTACGCATTGCGCATCACGTCTTACGAGTTACGGGAGGAACATGAGCACCTTTGAGATACCGGCATCTTTGATTGACCCGCGTATACTACCGCCGCCCCTCTTGACATCCGAGCCGGGTTCTTTTGCTTACAATACTTTCAAGATCCGCATCCCGCGCCTCATCGAGGAAGCCATTGAATTGAACGTATTCCCAATCGAGATACAGCGGGCATTGCGGTGGCTGCGAGCGGAGATTATAGGAGGCGAGATTCAACCCCTGCGGGAATCGGCTCCGGATAAACGCTTTTGGGATACCGTGTCGCGCCCCTACTTGGGCCGTTCCTGGCTGGATGTCCCCTGGTATTGGGCCGAAGCGTTCTTTTATCGTCGCCTGCTGGAAGCGACGCGCTATTTTCAACCTGGGCCATGGCGCGGCTATGATCCATACGCGGTCAAGAAGCGGGCAGAATGGGACCCAGAGGCCGCGCCACAGGCGGTTAACACCATCCTGCAGGACCTGCCTGCTGACCAGCATGCCCGTTTCAAGAAACTGCTCTATGCCAGCCTGTGGGGCAATCGCGTTGATCTGAGCTACAACGTGGCGGCACAGATGGGTCGTACGGCGCATTCCGGCCGTGAGCGCGCTAACCTGTTAGTGGACGACTCCGAGCGCATGTGGGAGTTTCTGACCGCCCAACCGCGCCATCACGTGATCATCATCACGGACAACGCCGGCACCGAACTGTTGATGGACCTGGCCTTGAGCGATTTTCTGCTCGGTGAGAAGCTGGTGGAGCAGATCGCCCTGCACCTGAAACCGCAACCCTTCTTCGTTTCCGATGCCATGCCGCGCGATGTAGAAGCTGGATTGGACGCGCTGGCGGAGAGGGGTGACGAGGCGCGAGCGCTGGGAGAAAGGAGCCGCGCCCATCTCGAAAGTGGGCGGCTGCAACTGCGCACCCACTGGTTCTATGTGACCCCTCTCTTTTACTTCCAGTTGCCCGATGACTTGCGCGAGGAACTGGCTGCAACGGATCTGGTCATCCTCAAGGGTGACGTGAATTACCGGCGATTACTGGGGGATGCGCACTGGTCACCCACCACCCCCTTTGATCGGGCTATCGCCTACTTCCCGACGCGGTGCGTCGTCTTGCGCACCCTTAAGGCCGAGTTGATCGTCGGCCTGCGCGCGGGCGAGGTGGCCCGCCTGCGTGAGCAAGACCCGGAGTGGATGATCAATGGCCGGCGCGGCGTCGTGCAGGGGAGATTTGACATCGAGTAGGAGGGTGAGCTATGCGGGTCCTGGTCATCGGCGGGACGGGCTTCATCGGCCCAGATGTGGTCCAGCGCCTGAGCCGTATGGGCCATGAGATAACCCTGTTTCACCGGGGCCAGACTATGGCCGATTGGCTGCCTGGAGTCCAGCACTTGACGGCGAGCATCAACACAGACCAGCACCTTGTTGCCGATACCACCCGGATTCGGGAGGAGCTGGGTTACGGCGAACTCGTGTCTCAGGATGAGGCGCTCAGGCGGACGATCGCCTGGGAGCGGGCACATCCGCCTGACGAGGTTGATCCGGGGCGGTTTGACTATGCGGCCGAAGACGCCGTACTCACTGGCCGGAGTGACCAGGTTCGGGAGGGTGGATAGCAAAATGACGAAGCGTCTCGGTGTGTTGACCAGCGGAGGTGATGCTCCTGGCATGAACGCTGCTGTGCGGGCGATCGTGCGTGCTGCCCTGGCTCATGGCATGGAAGTTTACGCGATCTGTGAGGGATACCGGGGCATGATCGAGGGTGGCAACTTCTTTCGTCCGATGGACTGGAATGCCGTGGGGGGCATCCTTCAACAGGGCGGCACGGTCATCGGCACGGCACGCAGCGCGGCCTTTCGCACCCGCGAGGGGCGGCGCCAGGCAGTCCGCAACCTGCTGGAGCATGGGATCAGCAACCTGGTGATCATCGGCGGGGATGGGAGCCTGACCGGCGCCAACCTGTTGCGCCAGGAGTGGCCAGAGCTGGTGGAAGAATTGGTCAGGGACGGCCAGGTTGACCCGGCAGTGGCGGCGCAGTATCCCCATCTCTCCATTGTGGGGCTGGTCGGCTCGATTGACAACGACATGTTTGGCACCGACATGACGATCGGTGCCGACACAGCCCTGCACCGCATCACGGAGGCGGTGGATGCCATCGGCAGCACGGCGGCCAGCCACCAGCGCACCTTCGTGATCGAAGTGATGGGCCGTCGTTGCGGTTACCTGGCGCTGATGGGCGCGCTGGCTGGCGGCGCGGACTGGGTGCTGATTCCGGAAAGCCCACCCGACATAGACAACTGGGAAGAGAAGATGTGCGAGGTGCTCCAGGCAGGACGCAAGGCTGGCCGGCGGGATAGCATCGTGATGGTCGCGGAGGGGGCCCAGGACCGTCACGGCAACCCCATCACCAGCGATTACGTGAAGCGGGTGCTGGAGGAGCGGCTGGGGGAGGATGTGCGCGTGACCATCCTGGGGCACGTACAGCGAGGTGGCTCACCCAGCGCGTTTGATCGCAACCTGAGCACGTTGTGTGGTGTCGCCGCGGTGGAGGAGATCCTGGCTGCCACGCCGGATAGCCCGGCCTACGTGATCGGCCTGCGGGGCAATCGCATCACCCAAGCCCCTTTGATGGAATGCGTGGAGAAGACCCTCGCCGTGAATGAGGCGATCAAGGCGGGGGATTACCAGAAGGCGATGGAGCTACGGGGCAGAAGCTTTCAGGAGGCGTTCCGCACGTTGCGCACGCTGGTGCGGGCCCTACCCCATCCCCCCGTGCCCGGCCAGCGTCGTTTGTGACTGGCCGTGTTGACCGCGGGAGCGCCGGCCCCTGGCATGAACACGGCCGTGCGGGCGGCCGTGCGCCTGGGGTTGGACAAAGGTCACATCATGTTGGGAGTCTACCAAGGATTCCGGGGGTTGATCGAGGGCGCGATCCAGGAATTCAATTGGATGAGCGTCACCGGCTGGGCGACGCGAGGAGGCTCCGAGTTGGGCATCAGCCGCAGAGTTCCCGGTGGCCGCGATCTCTATGCCATCGCCCGAAACATTGAGAAACACGAGATCCATGGCCTGCTCATGATCGGCGGCTGGGCAGGATACGAATCGGCCATGCGGCTGTACCAGGAGCGTGGCAACTTTCCGGCCTTCAACATCCCCATCATCTGCCTGCCTGCCAGCATCAATAACAATCTGCCAGGGGCGGAACTGAGCGTAGGCGCCGACACAGCACTGAACAACATCGTGGAGGCAGTGGACAAGATCAAACAGTCGGCGGTGGCCGCGCGTCGTTGTTTTGTGGTCGAGGTGATGGGGCGCTATTGCGGTTACCTGGCGTTGATGAGCGCGCTGGCTACCGGTGCCGAGCGGGTCTATCTGAACGAAGAGGGGATCACGCTGCGCGATCTGCAGGACGATTTGGAGTTGCTGAAGAGTGGCTTCAAGCAGGGCAAGCGGCTGGGCCTGGTGATCCGCAACGAGCAGGCCAACCCCATTTATACGACCCCCTTCATCTGCGCGCTATTTGAAGAAGAGGGGGGTGACCTTTTTGAGGTACGTCAGTCTATCCTGGGCCATTTACAGCAAGGCGGGAACCCTTCACCCTTCGACCGCATTCTGGCGACGCGGCTGGCGGTGATGTGTGTGGATTTTCTGGAGCAGCAGGCGGACCTGCCCGAGCCGTTAGCGGCCTGCATTGGCCTGGTCGGCGGGCAAATTCAGTTCACCAGTTTGGAGGATGTGCCCCGGCTGATGGACATAGAACATCGCCGTCCCAAGCAACAGTGGTGGATGGACTTGCGGCCGATCGCCCGCATGTTGGCTCAGCCAGGGCCGGGGCATCGCCAGGAGGCAGGACAGGCATCATCCGTGTAATCGGGAGTGCACCCAGTGGGATATATTACCCCTTTGCGCCCACG
>DAOUAJ010000093.1:0-10987 GCA_034433615.1 Anaerolineae bacterium
ACAGCCCCAGCGCGATAGGGTTGGCGACGCCCACCAGCAGCGCCCCACAACCGTGCACCTGTTGGGCCAGCGCCCGCAAGCGGTCAGGATGGAGGACACGCCCGAAGAAGTCCGGCACCTGAATGACCACACAGGCCGTTTGATCGTCGCACAGGCTCATCAACTCCTCCGGCCCGTTGCCTATCCCTTCGTCACCGACAAGGGTCAGCCCCATACCCTGGGTGTAGGTGCGTACCACCTGGCGGTACTGCGGGTGTACAGCCGGCGAGAGGATCACCTTGCGCCGTCGGCCGCCGTGGACGTTCAAGGCCATGATGACCGCCTCGGCCGTTGAGGTGGCTCCGTCATAATGCGAGGCGTTGGAGACCTCCATGCCGGTGAGCGCGCAGATCATCGTCTGGTACTCGAAGAGCGCCTGCAGCGTGCCCTGGCTGATCTCGGGCTGGTATGGGGTGTAGGCGGTGTAAAACTCCGAGCGAGAGAGGACGAAATCCACCAGGCTGGGGATGAAATGCCGATACGCGCCGGCCCCCAAGAAGCAGGCCGCGTGGTTCAGGTCTACGTTCTCCTCGCTCAGCGTCTGCAGTTCCTGCAAGATCTCCAGCTCGGAAACCGGCGCTGGCAGGTCCAAAGGGGGATAGCGATAGGCTTCGGGCACATCGTGAAACAGCTCGTCCACGCTGTCCACGCCGATGGCGCGTAACATCACCGCCCGGTCGGCGTCGGAATTGGGTATGTAGTTCATGCTTGATCACCCCGCCTCACTTAGAGCCAGGATACAGGATGCAGGATACAGGATACCTGCATCCTGTATCCTGTCAACGCTCCTCGCTCTCCACCTGCACCTGGTAGGCTGTGGCGTCCATTAGGGTGTCTAGCTCCTTCGGATCCGCCATCTTGATGCGAAAGAACCAGGCCGCGCCGAACGGATCCTGATTGACCAGTTCCGGCGTATCCACCAACGCCTCGTTGACGGCAACCACTTCGCCCGAGACCGGCGCATGGATGTCCTCGGCAGCCTTCACCGATTCCACGGTTGCGCACGCCTTCCCCTGCCGGACGGTGCTCCCCACCTTGGGCAGTTCCACGTAGACGACGTCGGACAGGGCGCTCTGAGCGTAGTCAGTGATGCCCACAACCGCCTCGTCCCCCTCCATGCGCACCCATTCGTGAGTCCTGGCATACCGCACGTTCGGATCAAACTTGTAGTCCATCTTTCCCTCCTTGGGCAATGAGCTGATGTAAGCAACGAGTTAACGAGTAACGAGGCAACGAGGGACTTGGCGTTTCATTAGCCTTATCCCCTTGTTGCCTCGTTACCCTGGCCTGCCCAGCGGCTCAGGGCAGGCTCATCTCCGATAAAACGGCCGTTGCACGACGCGGGCGGCCCGTGGCTGATCGCGAATGACGATGGCCAGCTCCGTGCCCACGGCAGCGTATGCGGCCGGCACGTAGGCCATCCCCACGTAACGCTCGGTGCTGGGGCTGTAGAGGCCGGTCGTCACCCTGCCCACAGATACACCCCCTACCGTTATCTCGTACCCCTGCCTGGGTACGCCTCGTTCTACCATCTCAAACCCAACTAGCCGACGATCAGGTCCCTCCAGTTGGACCTTGAGCAGCGCGTCGCGGCCGATAAAATCGCCTTTATCGAAACTCACCGCGAACCTCAGGCCGGCGCTGATGGGGTCAATCTTGGCGTGGATCTCATGGCCATAGAGCGGCAGACAGGCCTCGGCCCGCAGCGTATCGCGGGCAGCCAGCCCACACGGGAGCAGACTCTCTGGTTTCCCCGCCTCCAGCAATGTGGTCCACACCCGTTCAGCCGCGTTCACCGGAAAAAACAGCTCGTACCCATGCTCTCCCGTGTACCCTGTGGCTGCGATCAAAGTGGGCACGTCAGCCACGTTGCCATTGGCTGTTGTGTGAAACGGCACGTCCTTCAAGTCCACATCTGTCACCCGCTGCAAGATGGCCCGCGCTTGTGGCCCTTGTAGCGCCAGCATACAGGTTTGCTCTGAGATGTCTTCCAGGGTGACGGCGGCGCCTCCGAGATGTGCTTGCAGCCAGGCGAAATCCTTCTCCCGGTTGGCGGCGTTCACCACCATCAGCCAGTGATCCGGCAGATGATAGAGGAACACGTCATCCACGATGCCGCCATCGGCGTAGCAGAGCAGGGCATAGTGTGCCTGCCCCACGCCCGTCCGGCGTATGTCCCAGGTCTGCACCGTCTGCAAGAAGGCTTCTGCGTCGAGGCCACCGAGCCGGAACTGCCCCATGTGGTCAATATCGAAAAGGCCGGCCGCTGTGCGGACTCGCTTATGTTCCTCAATTGGTCCTGTGGGGTACTGCACGGGCATCTCCCAGCCGGCGAACTCGATCATACGCGCCCCCGCGCGCACGTGCCAGTCATGCAACCGCGTTCGGTTCAACCCTCCATTTGCCATTATGCCTCCGACAGCCGCTGGCTGCTGGCTGATTGCTGAATACTGATCGCATTAGAACGGCCAACGTCCCTCCAGGCGCATGACCTCCTCGAGCCCTTCCTTCTGCAGCATGGCCTTGACTTCATCCGGTGTACGGTGGGCTGGCCACGGCTCACCATCAGTGCTTAAACGGAGCAACAGGCGTGCTGTAAAGGCTGCGGCCGTCTGTAGGCTCGCTTGCGACACCTTGTCCACAGTATCGGCAGCCGTGTGTCCCCAACCCCGGCTGCCGCTCCCCCAGGTGGCGACCATCGCGGCCGGCACACCTCGTAGAACGAAGGGGAAATGATCGGAGTAAGGCACCAGACGATCGGCCACCATGCTCTCCGGGTTGATGGCCTGGGTCTGAGCCTGGAAACGCGGCAGCAATTCAGGCCACCCTTGCAGGAAAGCCGCCAGTTTCCCGGGGCCACTTACAACATCCAGATTGAGGATAAAACGTATGTCCGCCAGCTCTGCCTGGTGGATAGTTGTATAGTGATAGGCGCCGTGCAATCCCAATTCCTCGCCCGTGAAGAAGATGAAACGCACCGGCAGCGGCAGAGGGCCGTCCAGCGCCAGGACCCGAGCAGCCTCCAACACCGCCACGACGCCGGAAGCGTTGTCATTGGCCCCCGGAGCGATGTCGTGGCTGTCCAGATGTGCGCTGGCGATCAGCCACGGCCCTGCTTGCTCACCGGGTAGTTCACCTATCACGTTGCAGGCACCGATGGGGTTGGTGCTACCCCCCACGCTCAAGCGCACGCGCACGGGCCCCGCCCGCAACCTTCGCGTCAATGCTGCACCCGTCTCCTGGCTCACCCCCACGCCGGGGATCGGCGCCCCCGTCGGCAGACAGCCCGTCTGCGCCAACTGGCCTGGCTCATCGCCCACAAAGACGAACCCGACAGCACCTGCCTGCACCACGCGTGCGTATTTCTCCAGACGGTGCACCAGGCGGTTGTACATGGGTGGGTTGGCGCTGGAGACCAATACCACCTTGCCCTTGATTTCACCGGCCCGCGCCGCGATCATCTCCGGCACTGCCGGCCCCAAATCGAGCAGCTCTGCCTCGACGCTGCTGGCCGGGGAATAGGGCAGAGCCAGGCACTCGTAGTCGAGCCTGTTCTGATCCACGAGCTGGAGGCGCGCATCGCCGCGCTGCCAGCCGGTGAGTAGAACGTCCTCCGTACGGACATTGTGCAGGCCGTAGGCCGCCATCTGCTCCAGCAGGTAGGAATCTGCCTGGGATTCCCCCGGCGAACCCGTAAAGCGATGGCCGCAACCATCGCACAGAGCCAACAAATGACGGTAGGCCGAGTCCGAAGTGTACACCTCTCCAGCGATACGGCGCTCTCGCGCCGCCAGATCCTTGGCATCAAGCATGGAATAGACTCCCCTCAGTTGGCTGATGGCTAATGGCTGACAACCAACCGCTACACTTGCATCTGTGGGTCCAGTGCATCGCGCAGGCCGTCACCCAGCAAGTTAAATCCCAGCACAGTGAGCATGATCGCCATGCCGGGGAAGAACACCATGTGCGGCGACTGGCGCAGGAACGGGATGCCGTCGCCGATCATGGCTCCCCACTCGGGCGAAGGCGGCTGCGCGCCCAGCCCCAGGAAGCCGAGGGCCGCGGCAAAGAGGATCGCCCCGCCCACGCCCAGCGTGGCCTGCACGATGATGGGGGACAGGCTGTTAGGCAAGATGTGGCGGAACATGATGCGAAGATTGGTCACTCCCACCATGCGCGCTGCCTCCACGTAATCGCGCTCGCGGATGGAGAGGACCATGGAACGCACGACGCGCGCGTAGCCCGGGATGCCCACCACCGAGACGGCGATCATCGTATTCGCCAGGCCCGGCCCGCGCACGGCGACGATGGCAATCGCCAGGAGGATAGCCGGAAAAGCGAGAAGAACGTCAATCAATCGCATGATGATCGAGTCGGTCAGGCCGCGAAAATAGCCGGCCGCCAGGCCCAACAACGTCCCCGTTGTCCCCGCAGCGAACACTACCAGAAAGCCAACGGTTAAAGAGATACGAGTCCCATGCACGATGCGGCGCAGCATGTCTCGTCCCAGCCGGTCGGTGCCGAAGGGGTGCTGGAGAGAGGGAGCACGCCGTGACTCCGCCAGATTGGAGTCCACCTTAGGATCATACGGGTCAATGACAGGCGCGGCGATGCCGACAACCACTGTCATTAAGACGACGATCAACCCCACACGCCCGTTCCAGCTTGATAACAAGCGGTGCCAGGCATCAATAAACAGGCCTCGAGAGCGGCGCGGTGCCAGTCCACTTAAAACACTCGGAAGCGCAGTTGCTTCAGCGGTCATACACGACCTTCCAGATTAGAGCGGTTAGCTGTCAGCTTTCAGCCCATGGTCTTCTGAAAGGCGAAGACCACAAGTGCGAGCCACAAGCAGCCGTCAGCCTTCAATCAGAGTAGCTGATCGCTGATCGCTGACGGCTATTTTTCAGGATAACCTAGCCATAACGAATACGTGGATCAAGGTACGCATAAGAGATGTCCACGATCAGGTTGACAAAGACGTAGATCGTAGCGCTGATGAGTACAGCCCCCTGGACGATGGGATAATCACGGCTCAGGATCGCTCGATAAGTCCACAGCCCCATCCCCGGCCAGGAGAAAATCGTCTCGGTGAGCAGCGCGCCGCCCAGCAGGCCGCCTAACTGCAAGCCTACTACCGTTACTACCGGAAGCAGTGCATTCTTCAAAGCGTGGCGTATGATGACTACCCGTTCCCGCAGCCCCTTGGCCCGCGCGGTGCGCACGTAGTCCTGGCGCAGCACCTCTAGCATACTGGAGCGGGTTAGCCGGGCCAGAATAGGCATGATGACAGTACTTAAGACAAAGCTGGGCAGGATCAAGTGCCAGACGGCGTTCAAGAAAAGCCTGGAATCACCCATCAACAACGTGTCAACCAACATGAAGCCGGTACGGCGCACCACCGTCAGCTCCACGTCCAGACGGGCGCTGGGCGGGAAGATCTGGCGGTTCACGGCCAGGGCGTAGATTAACACCAGCGCCAGCCAGTAAATGGGCATGGAGACACCCACCAGAGCGCCGAACATGGAGGCGATGTCCAGCCAGGAGTTGTGCTTGATGGCTGACAGAATGCCTACCCCAACGCCCACTGTGACGCCGATCAGCATGGCCGCGATCACCATTTCGATGGTGGCCGGCAGCCGCTGCTTCAATTCGCTCATCACCGGGGTACGGTTGATAATTGAGGTACCCAAATCGCCCCGCAGCACGCGGGCTATCCACTCCAGATATTGAACGTAGATCGGGCGATTAAATCCCATTTGCTCCCGCACCCGCTCGATATCCTGCGCGCGCGCACGTTCCCCCAGCATCACTATCACCGGGTCACCTGGGATCATACGAATGAGGGAAAAGACCAGGATGGAAACGCCCAGAAGCACCGGAATCAACGCTAACAGCCGGCGGGCAATGTACTGTCCCAAAACGGATTCTCCTCAATAACGGTCGGTGGTCAGTAGTCAGTGATCAGCTAAACGTGATGCGTGATCCGTGACCATTACGCATCACGCATCACGCATCACGCAGGCGGAAGTGTGGAACTATCCTGATCCGAGAGGCTACTTACTGATCCATAGGTTCTCGTACCAGGAGCGGAAGACCACGGGCACATAGCCCTTGACTTCGTTGCGGAAGACCACGACGGACTTGGCCCATACTACTGGGATGCGGGCGACATCCTCGTGGATCAACACTTCAGCTTCCTGGTAAAGCTTCTCCCGTTTGGCAGGATCTGCCTCGATGCGGCCCTGGATCAGAAGCTCCGCCACCTTATCGTTGGCGTAGCAGTCCTCCTTCTTGGGCTGACCGATGGGATGGTAGAAGTGCCAGCCCAGGTAGTTGTCTGGGTCACCGTTGTCAGAGCCCCACCCCAGCATCCACATGGGGAACTTGCCTTCGTTGCGATCGTCCAGGTACGCGCCCCAGTCCTCGGTCTTGAGGTTAACCTTGATCCCTACCTTGGCCAGGTCGGCTGCGATGGCCTCGCCGATGGCCTTGGAGTCGGGGAAGTAGCCACGGATGACCGGGATGTACCAGAAGTCGGTCTCGAAGCCGTCAGGCAATCCCGCCTTGGCCAACAGCTCCTTAGCCAGCTCCGGGTTGTATTCGTAGGGCTTGACGTCCGGGTTTGAGCCCAGGATGGCCGGGGGCTGGAAGGAGCCAGCCAGTTCGCCAAACTTGCCGTAGAACGGCTCAATCAAAGCTGCCCAGTTCACAGCATGAGCGACCGCTTTGCGCACCTCCAGTTTGTCGAAGGGCGGGGTGCACTGCTGGAAGGCGATGTACCCCGTGCTCAGGGCTGGCCGCGTGTAGACGGTGATGTTGGGATCGGCCTCAGCCGCCGGCAGGTCGGTCTGGGCCAGATCAGCTTGCTGGACCGTGCCAGCCTGCAGCTCGGCGAAGCGGGCGGAGTTATCGGGGATAGAGCGGAAGATGATGCGAGCCAGCCGCGGCGGGCCACCCCACCACTCGTTGTTGCGCTCGAGGGTGATGTGGTCATCGGGAATCCATTCTACAAATTTAAAGGGTCCTGTGCCCACGATGGTGCCTGCCGCCGTGCCGTACTTGTCGCCTTGCTCCATCACGACCTTCGGGTCGTTCATGGAGAAGACACCGCATAGCGAGAGTTTGGCCAGCAACACCGACGAGGGTTGTCTCAGCTTGATCTGGACGGTGTACTCGTCAATGACCTGGACATCGTCAATGGCCGACTCCTCGCCGAACTCGGCATCATAATACTCGAAAACGCGGCCAAAGCGATAGGGATGATTCGGGTCGCGCCAGCGGTCTATGTTCCATTTCACGACCTCCGCATTGAAGGGATCACCGTTATGGAACTTGACGCCTTTGCGCAGATGGAAGATCCAGGTCTGGCTATCCTCCGTCTCCCAGGATTCAGCCAGCCACGGGATGGGCTTGGTGGTGATGCCTTCCTGACGAATCAGGGGTTCCATGACTTCGCAGATCACGCGCCACGATTCGCCATCGGTAGCCGGGCCAGCGTCCAGGATCACGGAGTCACCACCACGGCCGACGACAAGCGTCCCGCTTAACTCTTCGGGCGCGGGCGTCACTTCGGGCGTGACCTCCACCTTGACCTCTACGATCTTTTCGACCGTCACGGGGACTTCCTTCTCGACGACAACCGTCTCCTTGACAACGACGGTCTGAGGCGTAGCGGCCGCGCAGGCGGTCAAGGCCAGGGCCGCCACGATCAACAAGGCGATGACAAACCAATGTCGTTGCATCTTGCTCCTCCTATCGGATGATGAGATGAAAGGGGCAAACGAGGCTACTTAGAAATCTGGCTAACGGACGGTCGGCCGATGGCTGCCCAGGCCAGGCGAACCAGTGGGCATCACCTCCACGAAGCTCATGAGCGCGCGAAATTGTCATCCCAGTATAACACATTTTCGCTCGGAGAGCATGACGTTGGTGAATCAGATCAACAATGCCCCACCTTTCTGTAGCTGGACGCCTCCCCTTACTGTTAGCCTGAAGCGACAGGCCTTTGGGGGGAGAGCCAGCAGCAAAACCAGAGATAAGGCGTAGGGCACATTATCAAC
The DNA here is from genome assembly GCA_034433615.1 of Anaerolineae bacterium. Classification (GTDB taxonomy): domain Bacteria; phylum Chloroflexota; class Anaerolineae; order DUEN01; family DUEN01; genus DAOUAJ01. The sequence goes on from DAOUAJ010000093.1 coordinate 8,103, forward strand.
TAGTATAGCAAAGTTGCCGGTGTTGTCAACTCATCACAGCGAGTTAAGCCCTGACTCCAGAATAGAGCCGCTGCCAAAACTGGATTGCGACCTTCCAGGCTGCCTTGCTACGTTGCTCCTGATGACCGACAATCCTGCTCCAATGACGAGTGGCTCAATCGTTTGACATAGTATACCATTCCGTAGTAAGATTATCTAGCAAAGGATGATCGGGCCGGGGCTTTTCAACACCCTTGTCAATCGGCGACTGCTGAAATCGTCTGCTACTTGTGGAGCAAGCAACCCATGTTGACCAATCTCGGCCGACAACTGTTGGCCAGCATCCTGATCCCCATTGCTAACTTTATCCGCTGGACGGGCATCTCGCCCAATCTCGTCACCTTTATTGGATTCTGCCTGACCATCGTTGCTGCCACCCTGATGGCTCGTGGCCAGTTTCTGGCAGCCGGCTGCATCCTGTTCGTCAGTGGCATCTTCGATGCTTTAGACGGCACCCTGGCACGCGTGACCGGTCGTATGAGCCGCTACGGTGCTTTCCTGGATTCCACGTTAGATCGCTATTCAGAGGCGATCGCCCTCCTGGGGTTGCTCCTTTACTACTCCCGGGCAGGAAGCTGGCTCGAGACGACTTTGATCTACATCACCCTTGTGGGATCGCTGCTGGTCAGCTACACACGGGCAAGGGCAGAAGGGATCGGCGTGACGTGCAAGGTGGGAATTTTCACGCGGGCAGAGCGATGGATAGTCCTGGTGTTGGGATTATTATCTGGCCAGGTGCGACTCGCCCTGTGGATACTGGCCATCTTCTCCAACCTGACCGCTCTGCAGCGGATTTACGCTGTATGGCGGGCCACCGGTGGCGAACGAGGCGGCTGAGCATTGGGAGAGAACTGATCGTGCCCTTTGAGGCTGAGCTACGTCCTGTGAAAGTGCAGGCTCCTGTCATGTTAGCGGGCGAAGACGCCAAATTACTTAATGAAGCCAAAGCCTTCGATGCGGCTGCACTGAGCACGATCTATGATCGTTACGAGGGCAGAATCTACAGTTACGTCTACCATCGTGTCGGTGACGCGCAGGTGGCCGAAGATCTGACAGCGCAAGTCTTTCTGCGCATGTTGGAAGCTATACAAAACGAGAACGCCTGGCAATCCTCCTTTTCCGGTTGGCTCTATCGGATTGCTCACAATCTGGTGATTGATCATTACCGTCGCCGGGCTCGTTTAACCCACATTTCACTGGACGAGGCGCCTGTTCTCCTCGCCGAGAATATGGATCCCCAACAGACAGCAGAACGCCGACTCCAGGGTGAGCGAGTCCGGAGAGCCATCAACCGGCTGACCGAAGAACAAGCCCAAATCGTCAGTCTGCGCTTTCTTGAGGGTCTCAGCATTGCTGAAGTAGCCGACATAACAGGTAAGACGGAAGGAGCAGTGAAGGCACTGCAGTACAGGGCGCTCACATCTTTACGCCGCTTGCTGGATTATGAACTATGAACGATACATCTGCTCGCGATAACATCTTACAGGAATGCATCAACCGCCTGGAGAATGGCGAGACGATCCAGGACTGCCTGACGCATTATCCAGAGCATGCAGCCGAGCTGGCCACCTTGCTAAGAACTGTGACAGCCCTGCGATCCATTGCTGCCCCCCCTCCCCCTCGATCGGAGGCAGGCCGGGCAGCCGCTCGGGCCACGTTTCTGGTCGCGGTTGAGCGTCAGCAGAAGCGGTTAGCGGTATCAGCGCCGGCCCCAGCGCGAAGCTGGATCTCCTGGCTCGGTCGGCCCCTCCAGCTTCCGCGTTGGGCCCCGGCACTGGGTGCTTTGCTCCTGGCCATGCTATTGATCAGGGCCACGATGTTCGCCTCTGTTTCTAGCCTTCCTGGCGATCCGCTCTACTCCATCAAATTGGTCGGCGAGCGGTTGCGGCTTGTGTTGACCCGAGACGAAGTGCAACGGGCCAGCCTGGAGGCACACTTTGAGGAGCGGCGGCGGCAGGAAGCACAAATGGTTGTGAAGCTTAAACGGCCAGCGCGGCTGTACTTTTCCGGAGTCACTGATGAGGTGACGTCCGAGATTTTACGTATCGGCGGACTGGTTGTTCACTTCAAGGAAGGGGTGACTCAGACCAAAGGCGCGTTAAGGGTAGGATATGCTGTTCAGGTTATCGCGGTCTCTTCAGGCACGGGTGACTTGACGGCTCTGGAAGTGCAAGTGATGGGGATACCGACACCCCAACCTGTGCCAACACCGGCCGACACGTCAACGGTCGCACCCACGCCCAGGCCAACCCCAACGCGAGCGACCAGATTGCGCCCCCAGGAGCCCCAACGCCGGACGAACATCGTCCCGCCCGCTACACCGACAGCATTACCCACACCTACGCTGCCGCGCGAGCGGGTTCTGCCCACCCCTGCTGCAGTGACGACCCCTTCACCAGAGACACCGACAGTTGTGATCACAGCACTCCCCACGCCTGAGATAACACCAGCAGTTACGGGTACTCCTACAGAAGAGCGCCTCCTGCCCACATCCACCATGGTAATGATGCCTTCACCAGAGACACCGACGGTTGGGGCCACAACGCCCCCCTCACCTGAAGTGACGCCGGTGGTCACGGGTACTCCCACTGAAGGGCGTCCTCTGCCTACCCATACGCCGCCGGAGACGACGACTGCGCCCACCGTAGGGCCGGTTGAGGATACCCCCACTCCTGTGGTGGAGACCCCGCCGACATGGCCTCCCGCCGAGGCCACTCCGACAGCGGCTCCCACTGTGCCACCGCTGGTAGAACCTACTGCCACACCCGTTCCACCGCCGGCCGAGCCTACCGCGACCCCTGTGCCAACGCCTGCACCACCGCCGCCACCCACTCAGCCGGTCCGTG
>DAOUAJ010000094.1:0-3848 GCA_034433615.1 Anaerolineae bacterium
GAACGACTTCCTCTGGGCGCTGGTCATTGTTCAAAGCGATCGCATGCGCACCATCCAGTTGGGACTGACCCTGTTTCAGTCACAGCATCGGGTGGATTGGGGGGTGCTCATGGCCGGAACCGTCATCGCCACCTTCCCTACCGTCGCGCTGTTTCTGGCTGCGCAGAGGTACTTCGTGAGCGGCATCGCGCTGACGGGGATTAAAGGATGAAAGGCAACGAGCCTGCCCTGAGCCGCTGGTCAGGCCAGGGTAATGGGGGACGAGCATCCCTCAGGGATGGGCAGGTAACCGCAAACAGGGGTGGCTGGGAGGGAACCCCCCAATGAAGTGCTGATCCTTTGAGGAGAGAGACCAGATGTCACCACAGACCTTTGAAACCGAAAAACTGGCCATCCATGGTGGCATGCCCGCCAAGCGACGGCCCGACCCACCCATGTACCCCGGCGGCATGATGATTGACCAGGAAGAGGAACAGGAAGTGCTGGAAGTGCTGCGCCGCAAACGCCTCTTCCGCTACTATGGCCCCGAGCCGGGTCCCTCCAAAGTGGACGCGCTGGAGCAGGCCTTCGCCGCCCATATGGGCACGCGCCACGCGCTGGCCGTCACCTCGGGCACGGCAGCGTTGGTCTGCGGCCTGCAGGGCATCGGCATTGGCCCGGGCGACGAGGTGATCGTGCCCGCCTACACCTGGATCGCCTCCGCCTCGGCCGTGCTGGCGGTGGGCGCGGTGCCCATCATCGCCGAAGTGGACGAAACCCTCACCCTGGACCCAGCGGACGTGGAGCGCAAGATCACCCCCTACACGAAGGCGATCATGCCGGTGCATATGCGCGGCGCCCCCGCCCGTATGGACGAGCTGCTGGCCATCGCCCGTCGGCACGGGCTCCAGGTGATCGAGGATGCGGCCCAGGCGGACGGCGGCAGCTACCGGGGCCGTCGCCTGGGCTCGCTGGGCGACGTGGGGTGCTTCAGTTTGCAGTTCAACAAGATCATCACCTCTGGCGAGGGAGGGATGGTCATCACCGATGACGAGCAGGTGTGGAAACGGGCGGTGATGTTCCACGACGTCATCGGCGGGCTGCGTAACAAGTTCGCTGAGGACGAGATCCTGTGGGGGATCAACTTCCGCATGCCGGAGCTCCTGGCGGCCGTCATGCTGGCGCAGTTGCGGCGGCTGGATGGGCTGTTGGTTGCCATGCGGGAGCGCAAACGTATGCTTAAGGCCGGCATAGAGGCGGTAGCGCAACGCAAAGGCGTCACCTTCCGCGAGATCACTGACCCCGAGGGGGACACGGCCATCGCCCTCATTTTCTTTGTGGAGAGCGCAGCGACGGCCGCGAAGGTGGCGGAGGCGCTCGCTGCGGAAAACATCGGCGCCTGGGTCCTCTACCATCCTGATCGGGTAGACTACCACATCTACGCGCACTGGACGCCGATCCTCAACCGGCGTACGTGGACGTCTGAAGGTGGTCCCTGGCGCTGGGCGCGGCGGGACATCCGATACAGCCCGGACATGTGTCCTCGCTCCCTGAATTTGCTAGGCCGGGCGGTGCATCTAGACGTGAGCCCACTGTTGATGAACGAGGATGTCGAGGAGACGGTGGAAGGGGTGAATCGGGTGCTGGAGGCGCTGGCCTGATTCTTTTCGCGACTTTGGGAAGGCCCTGACCGCGACATGATCTACCTCATTCCTTAAGAGTTGTTTTGGCGGTAAAATATATGCAGTTTTTTGAATGGAGTAGATGGGGTGCTCGATCGGCATTACGAAGGGACGGCCCGCTTTTTCAAAGCGTTGGCTCATCCAGCCCGTTTGCAGATCCTGGATACATTGCGTAAGGGCGATGTGTGTGTCTGCCACCTGGAGGCGCTGCTGGGTAAGCCGCAGGCTTACATCTCACAGCAGTTGGCCCTGTTACGTAAGGCGGGGCTGGTGCGCGACCGCAAGGACGGACAGCGGGTGTACTACGCTATTGCCGATGAGCGCTTACTGCCGTTGCTGAACGAGTTTCTGGGACCGGCTGGGGCCGTGGCACGACTGGATAGCTGCCGCTGCCCTGAATGTCGGAGTCGTATGGTGGCGTAAGCTGCCACTCGTTGGAAGTCGCCGGTTTGCCGCAACAGGGGGGCCTTTTTTGCGGCAATTACATGCAAAGATCGTAATATAAAGCCCGCGGAGCTCAAGATCGTGCAGAGTGTGGACGGCCAGAGTAAAGCCGTCGAGGGGATAGCTCATGAAACAAGATTCATCGCAAAAACCGTCAGGTTGTCCCTGTAACCTGGATCCGTTTGCCGGGTTGCCACCTGACCTGCGCCCGCGGGGCAATGCTGGCCTCTACCGTGGCCTCCGTCGGGCAACCTGTCCTGGTTGCGGGTTACAGTATTGGACCAACCGTGCCCAAGACCTGTGCTCAGATTGTGAACGGCGGGGCGCCGTGCCTCGCTCATCTTAGGCCAAAGGAGAATCAGGATGCTAAACATCAAAATCCTTAGGCCCGGCTGCGTCAATTGCTTCCTTCTGGAGGGACTGACGATTGCCACCCTGGAGTTCATGGCCAAGGATGAAGCCGACGGCCTCGACCTGGAGAAGGATATGCTATGAGTAGCCAACCGTGGATGGCCAGCGCGTGCTGTGTGAAGGGCGATGACAGCGTGACCCAGCTCCGCTTTTCCAACGGGCATATCGTTGGCCTCATAAGATTAGGGGTGGTATTTGAGCAACTGTTGGCGATGGGCCGCACGCCCGACGAGGCCACGGATGCGGAACTGCTGGGGATGGTGCGCGCACAGAAGAACTACATCCCCCCGAAGGCACACATAGAAGCCGCTTATGCGGCGGCCCTACGGCGTGAATATACCATCTTCTATGCACGCCAGGTGAAGCAGAACGGAAGTCAGGGGTGAGTCGGCGTGTAACCGTAGTGTGCTAGCAGGCGGTGCTCATTTTTGGGGACAAGGGAGACAACGGTCATGCTTTATCTGATCCTGGCAGTTGTTCTGTTCATCTTGTCTTTCGTCTCCGGCATGCTGGGCCTGGGGGTGGCGTTCATCGCCACGCCGGTGCTGGGGTTGTTCGGGTTTGAGCTCAAACATGTGATCATGCCCTGGTCGCTGTGGCTCAACGGCCTGACCGCCATCTCCGGCGCGATCGCCTACGCTCGCGCTCGCATGGTGGACTGGCGCACGGCGGCCCCGCTTTTGATCATCACCACGTTGACTGCGCCTGTCGGCGTCTGGCTGCTTCAGTTCGTGCCCACTCAGGCAGTGTGGTGGATCTACGTTGCCGTGCTCCTGTTTCTGGCCTACCGGATGGCTTTCCCTCCCAAAATGGACGACTCTAAGGCTCTGGCTATCACGGACAGGACGCGGGTCAAGGCTGGAATCGCCGGCGCGGTGATAGCGGTCTTCGCCGGCTTTCTCGGCGTGGGGCCGGGCTTCCTGATGATGCCGACGCTGGTGCTGTTAGGCTACACAGCCCGCCTCGCGGCGGCGACCAATGCGGTCATCGTCACCCTGCCCTCGTTTTCGGCCTTCGTCAGCCATCTGGCAACCGCTCAATTCGATTGGGAGATGTTGATCGTGACCAGCATTGCCGCCGTGATCGGCGCGCAAGCCGGGGCGATCTTCATGTCCAGACGGGTGAAGAGCCTGACGCTGAGCCGGGTGTTCGCCACCGCGTTGACGTTGCTGGCCGTGCAGCGGATATGGATCCTGCTGGCCGCTTGAGCGATGGTACGCCATGCGCCCATATCGGTGCTCATGAGGCGTGGTTGCTGCCTCACACCGCGTGGTCAGGACGTGAGAGCCTGGGGTGTATCGTGAGGCGAGACGTGATCGAAGGGGTTGTCGG
>DAOUAJ010000095.1:0-8657 GCA_034433615.1 Anaerolineae bacterium
ACTTTTACCATCTTTTTCCTCCTTCGTTCCGGGGGAGCCATGAGGCTGACCTCTGCGTACAGTGGCAATAGCCGGGTCCGTAGCTGCTTTCTGGCCTTGTGCAGGCGGCCCTTCACCGCCGCGACTGAGATGTCCAGAATGGCGGCGATCTCTTGCAGGCTCAACTGCTCGTAGTAGAACAGGAATACGGCTTCCCTGTTCTTTGGCGAGAGGGTATTGACAGCTTTCAGCACAAGTTCGTGCAGTTCGCGTTGCTCTGCTATAGCCTGAGGTTCCGGCAGCCCATCGGAGAACGGGATCGCGTCGAAGCGCAGGCCGCCGGCCAGGGCCTCCCAGGAGAAGAAATCCGCCTTCTGGTTGCGACGGTAGCTTCGGCAGACGTTCAGCACGATGCCGTAGAGCCAGCTCCTGAATCGCCCGTCATCGCGCAGATGGCTGAGCGAAAGGTACGCCTGCAGCACCGCCTCCTGTACCAGCTCGTGGGCGATCTCCTCGTTCGCCACCAGGCGCAGCGCGATGCTCCTGGCCATCGGCTGATAGCGCTCAATCAGTTGGCCGAAAGCCTCCTTGTCGCCGGAGCGGGCCAACACCACCAGTTCGTTGTCTGTTCTCTGGTCCACGAGAGATCCCTGTTTGCTGATCCTTGCACCTAATAGTGGGAAAAACCGGGCAAAAAGTTACCTGGCGACAGCGCAAAAGCTGCCTTGGTCTCGTCGCCTCGTTACCCGTTCCTCATCCCTCTCTTCCCAAAGCGGTCGGCCGGGTTTATAATCTCCGTAGGAGTATATGAGGACAATGGGGATGATCGTTCTGAACGATTTTCATGGACGGCAGATTCGGCTGACTGATAGACGTTCAACAGCTTCAAACTCTGGCTCAGGAGGCGTAAGCCCTCCCGGTCTGGCAGCATGATGCGGAATTGATGATGCTTACCCGTACACCAGGACACGCTTTAACGAAAGAAAGCGCCTATTCGGTCAAATGGTCGTGGACACAACGGCTGTTTCTCTCGCTGTCCCTTATCGTGATCGTGGGGATGGTGATCGCTACGCCCGGCGGCCTCCTGGACCGGGCCGACCGCGTAGGGTACGCGGTGTGTCATCAAATCATAGCACGCACTTACGTTTTCGGCGACCGGCCGCTGCCGTTATGCGCGCGATGCAGTGGGCAATATCTGGCCGCGCTGGGCGGGCTGCTGTGGCTGATCGCGGCTGGTCGCGGCCGCGCCGGGCGGCTGCCACACTGGCCGATCACGGCCACCCTGCTGGTCTTCCTGGCCGTCTGGGGCTTTGACGGCCTCAACTCCTACCTGACCCTCTTCCCCGGCCTGCCGTACCTGTACGAGCCGAGCAATCTCCTGCGCGTGGGCGCGGGCACACTGGAGGGGATGGCGTTGGCCGGGCTGTTTACACCGTTCTTCAACTTCACTATCTGGCGCCGACCGGCCGACCAACCCACCCTGCGCGGCTGGGATGACCTGTTGAGCTGGATGATAATGTCTGCGCTGATTGTGCTGGCGGTGCACAGCCAATGGATGCCGTTGCTGTACCCGATCGCGCTCCTCAGTGTGACGGGCGTCCTGGCGCTCCTGGCGATGGTTAACGGCATGATCGTGGCTCTGGCTTTGCGACGAGACGGCATGGCTGAGACATGGCTGGATGCAGCGATGGTACTGGTGCCCGGGCTGGCACTGGCCTTGATCGAGATTCTTGCCCTCAACCTGGCCCGCTCGGCGGTGTCGGGGTGGCTGAGGCTGCCATCCTGAAAGATGCGTCACCCAGGCGTCAGCTTTCTGCCGGATGCCGGTATTGCCAGCCTGCATCCGGTCTGCTATAATCTTCTCATAGCTTCGCTATTCCCATCGCGGCGAGCGACCGTACTCGCTCAGAAGGAGAACTCATGGACATCGGCAAGGCCTTCAGTTTCGTCTTCGAGGACCCGGAATGGGTGGTCAAAGTGGTAATCGGCGGCCTGGTGGTGCTGGGTGGCATCTTGCTCAGCCCCATCCTCATCGGATTTTTCTTCCTCTTCGTGCTGGAAGGCTACAGCATTGAGCTCTTGAAGAATGTACGGGACAGCCTGGAGCGGCCCTTGCCGCGCTGGGAGAACTGGGGTGACAAGGCGATCAAGGGGCTCAAGCTCTTCGTCATCTTCCTGATCTGGGCGATCCCGATCATCGCCGTCTCATTGGTGTCTATCCTGGTCTCTGCCATTGCAGGCGATAACCAGGATCTTGCCCCCCTGGTAGCGGTTGTCTCTGTCTGCTTTGGGTGCGTGTCCTTCTTGTGGGGCATCTTGTTGGCCGTGATTTCGCCAGCCATCTACGCCCGTTTTGCGGAGACCGGGCAGATCAGTGCCGGTTTTGAGCTTGACAAAATCCTGGCCTTCACCCGCGATAACATCGGCGACGTCATCATAGCGGTGCTGATCAGCCTGGTGGCCGGCCTGGTAGCCGCCATCGCGGGCATCATCCTGTGCGTCGTCGGCCTGCTGTTCACCGGCTTCTGGTCGTCGCTGGTGCAATTCCACCTGTTCGGCCAGATCGCCCGCCGTGATGCTGCCCGGCGCGCGGCTGCGCCTGTGATGGCATGATCTTCGGCATCAAACCCGTCAAGGGTGGACAGGTGCTCCTGAAGGGGTGGTGCGGAGGGAGACCCCCTCCGCAGAATGGCTCTTTGAAGCCTTTTACCTGCCTGACTGGGGTCTCAAGGGGCGGGCAACCTTAGGCCCCAGTTGGCAGGTGAAAGGGCTTGAACAAGGGGTTTCCAGAGGGGACTTCGCCCCCTCCGGACCTCCTCCACTGAGTTTGGCGAAGGCCTGAACTACGCCGCAAGAGGGGGCTGTCCACTCTTGAACATCGAACCCGAAGGGTCCTAGAGATCCTTCGGGTTCAACAGGAAGAGCAATCGGATAAGTTTATCCGCCTGGATGAAGTCGGGGATCAATAGATCCGCTCCAGCCTTGATTAGCCGTTGTCGTTTGCGCTCATTCCAGCCGTGCCGACGTATCTCGTCTGAAGCCACACCCAACGCCAGTGCGCCGCGCGCCTTTGCCTCGCGCATCTCCACCGGCCCATCACCTACCACCAGCAACTCGGCCCCGCGCAGGCCGTGCTCGTCCAAGATGCGCTGGATGATCCGCGCCTTGTCGTGCGCCTCAGTCTCGTCCAATGCACCATAGATCCCTCCTTTGAACAGCGATACAATTCCCAACGCGCTCGCCTCCTCTGCCATGTAGATGTGATCGGTGCCCGATGCCAGGTAGAGGGTGACGCCACGTCCCGCCAGTATCTCCAGAAAGCGACGAGCGCCGGCGATCATCAGATCGTCCGGGCCGATCTCGCCGCGCGCCAGGCGGCCCAGCCGCTCACGCACCGGCCGCAACAGCCGTTCGTTGTAGATCGCCTTGTACTCCCGCGCGGTGCGCGGCCGCCGGGCCAGCCCATGCCGGCGCACCGCCTCCTCCAGCCACTCCATCTGCCGGATGGTGAGGATGCCGGTGGAATGATCCACGTACTCCGCCACCTCAGCTTCGATGGCCGCTCGCCGCTCGGTCGGCACCTCCACGCCCTCGCAGATCATCTCTACCATCAACGGCCGCATGATCCCCTCCCACCCCTGGCGGATGGTCGAGATCGTGCCGTCGAAGTCGAACAGGGCATGCCGCACGTGGCCCAAAGGAGCGGCTGGATTGAGGATTTCCAGCCAGTCGCCGGTCGCTGGTCGCCAGTCCTCAGTTCTCAGTCGCCACTTGTCAGCCAGCGGTCGTCCATCGTCCATTGTCCATCGCCTTTCGCTGTCTCGCTCCAGGGAGTCATGAGGCTACCTCCGCCTGCCGGGCCAGCGCCAGCCGCTCCCTCAGCTCCTCAGGCGAGGCAGTGCCGGTCTGGTTGAGCTTCTCCACCACCACCGCCGCGGCCAGGTTGCCCAGGCCACCCGCCTCTTCCAGGGTGGCCCCGGCTGCCAGCGCCGCGCCCAGCGCCGCCAGAAACGCGTCGCCGGCGCCCACGATGTCCAACGGCGGGCGCACCGGTGCAGCCGGCAGGTGAATGACCCCCTCTTCCCGGCAGAGCAATGCGCCGTCAGCTCCGATGGTGACAAAGCAGGCTCGCCCTGCCTGGCGAGCCAGGGCCTGCCCCATCGCGGCTATCGCAGCGTGGTCAAAGGAGCCGGCCTGGCCAGGAACCATCGCCTGGGCCAGCTCCAGCTCATTGGGCTTGAGGATCATCGCCCGAAAGTCGGCGATGTGCTTGCGTGAATCCGCCACGAACGGACGCTGCGGCTCGGCGGCGGCCAGCTCGATGAGCGCGGCGCGCACACGCGACGTGACCACGCCTGGGTCCAGTTGGTCACCGATGACGACCGCGTCCGCGTCAGGCATCGCGGCGCGTAGCGCCGCGATCACGGCATCTTCCAGATCGGCCGGCAGCGGCGTGAAGTCCTGGAAGTCAAGCCGGCTGTCCTCCTGTTGGACGCCGCCGTAACCGCGACGGATGGGCTTGATGTACGTGGGGGTCGTGCGCTGGGGCGAGCGGAGGACGGCGGTGGTGTCAATGCCGCGAGCTATCAGCTCACGTGTCAGGATGTCGCCGCGCCAGTCCTGCCCCAGCACGCCGATGGCCTGGACCCGCCCGACTCCCAGCGCGGCCAGATTGGCCGCCACGTTGGCGGCGCCACCGGGGCTGTAAGCCTCGGCCACGATGGGCAAGGGGAAGCGCGGCGTCTCTCGTGACAATTCTGAGCGGGTCATATCGGCGTACCAGTAGGCGTCCAGGCAAAGGTCGCCGATGAGCAAAACGCGCGCGTTCCGCATCGCGCTCAGCAAGGTCTCCAAGCGGTCGAAGGTCAAGATGTTCATGGTCGGGGCCTCGCTGCTTTTGTGGACGGAGGACGCAGGGAGATCGGCGCGTTCGCCCTCTGTCTTTCGTCTCTGGTCATCATCTAATGGGTGGCGCGGCTTTTGCCGCGGGGCCGAAGAAGTGATCCTCTAACATCGCGCATAACGCATGGTAAAGGCGCGCGTGCTGCTCCTGGATGCGATCGGCGCGAGTGCCGGGGGCGCGGATGGTCACATCGGCCAGCCGGCTCAGCCCGCCGTCACGCTCTCCAGTGAGAGCGATCACGCTCAGCCCCAGCGTGCGAGCCACCTGCGCGGCGAGGCAGACGTTGCGCGCATTCCCGCTGGTGGAGATGCCCAGGAAGACGTCGCCCGGGCGGGCCAGCGCGTACAGCTCCTGGGCCAGCCCCATCGCCCGCTGCGGGTTGTCGTTGTCCACTGCGCTTGCCAGCGACGGGTTCACCCCCAGGACAATCGCCCGCAGCCCACCCTCCAGGCCCGCAGCCAGGCTCTCCCCGTCAGGCACCGTCGAGAAGCGCTGGCAGATGCGTTCTGGCAAGGGGCGGGGACGGGCGTAGGACTTGAGCAGCTCGCCGGAGATGTGCAGCGCGTCGGCCATGCTGCCGCCATTGCCGGCCAGGAAGAGGATGCCGCCGCGCTCCAGGCTATGAGCGATGAGAAGGGACGCCTGAGCCAGCGCAGGCCCTGCCGACGTCAGCTCCGGCGATCGCTCCAGCAGGGCGCGGAGCTGAGCGGCTGCGGCCGGGGACCGTTGCGTCAGAACCTCAACGGGGTCCGCCGGCTCGACGCGCTGTGGCGGCAACGGCACCCGATCCAGTGCCGCCACCACGCGATGGTGCAGGTTGGGGATGGTCTGCACGTGGTCGCCCGTGATGTGGAACCCCTTGCCTCCCAGCGACGTGGGGCGATTGACGATGTTCTTGCGCGGGCGGTAGTAGTAGGCGGGGTCGTCCATGCCCACCTTGCTCCGGTAATCGCCCAGCGGGATCAGGTCGAAGTTGGCTGTGGTGATGTGGGCGACGGTGTGCCCCAGGTTGCGGGCGATGGAGAGCGCCTTGAGGAACACCTCGGGGCCGGTGACGGCCGAGCCGAAGTTGAGGAAGACACCCCCCTCCAGCTCGCTGACGGAAGCACAGTAGATTTTGAAGTCCTGGCCGGACGCCCAGCCCAGGATGCCGAAGTCACAGGCCGGGTGTTGATGGATGATGTCGGTGCCGATGGTGACGTGGACGGTAAAGGGGATGCCCAGCCGGTAGGCTGCGTAGGCGACGCTGATGTCGCGATGGCGGAAACGTCCATCCTGGGCGATGAAGCGGCCGATGGACTCGCCGTATCCCAGGCCGAGGCGAGCCCCCTCGCGCAGCGCCTGGTGCATGAGCGCGCCGGTCTCCTCAGCCATACCGAAGGTGCCATCTTCGATGGAGCTGGCGACGTCTTCGCTCGTCTCGCCGATCAGGGCCAGCTCGAAGTCGTGAATCGAGCCGGCGCCGTTGGTGGCGACGTGGGTGACGATGCCGCGCTCCATCAGGTCAATCAGCAGGCGAGAGAGACCGCACTTGATCACGTGCGCGCCCATCATCCAGATCACGGGCCGGCCAGCGCGCCGGGCGGCCACAATGCGATCGGCCACCTCGTCCAGCTCGAGGTTCTCGAAGGGGGGCGCGGGCGCGGCCGGGTCCACCAGGTCGGCCAGGGTAACTAGGTTGCGCCGCTCGCCCAGGTGATAGGTGCGGATGCGGGTGAGTTCGAGCATTCGATAGGGCATAGGGTGCTCCTGGATACGTGCTACGTCTCTAAAATCGGGGCGAGACGCTACTTTGGCTTACCAAGACTTCTTATTGCACCCTCACGACGAGGGGGCGAGTTGCTGCTCGATTTCAGCTACAAATACGGCAGAGACTTGCCGCTCAAACTCGGCCAGGGTCACGGCAGACTCTCCAGCATCTGGCGCAGCCGCTCCTCGTCGGTTACCGTCGCCTCCCATTCCCAGTAGTCACGCTCTACCTCGTAGGAATGCTTGTCCGCGATGCGACCTTCATCCCACGCCTGCTTGAAGGTTTTGAAATCCATCCCGTAACGCTGTTCAAACGCCTCCCATTGTAGCACACCACAGAGAGTAAGACAAAGGAAAGCGATCCATCCCCCAGCAAACCGATTAAGGCGTAGCGGGGAGGCGACCAAAACGCAGAAAGCCTCCCCCTTGAAGAATCTCCGATCGCGTGGTTTAATACCTTCCGTCATCACGAATGTAGAGCATTGACTGAGACATAACCTGACCTTGGTGAGGGAAACGCCTATGGCCTCCAAGCCTTTTCGGAACACATATGACTCTGAAACTGCCCAGGTGTTTGATGAACTGGTTCAGGACTCCATGCGCCTTCTCTTGCCTGTCACGGCCGCTGTGGTGTGGGCATGGGCAGCCGTTGCTATACTGCTCTACGAGCACTATGTTTTCCACACCTATGTGGCGCTCGCCCTGATCCTGGGAACTGCCTGGGAGAGTTATCGTTTACACAGAGAGCACTTGAGCCTGGCGATCGGCATCTACCTTTCCGGGTTAATAACCACCGTGACCATCATCGCTTTCACTTTTCAAGATGGGGCCGTATTTTATCTCTATATGCAGGTCGTGTTGATCACAGCCATGCTGACGAACCCGCGCATCACCTGGAGTGTGGCTCTTGCCAGTGTCGGGCTTATCGTGGCTATCGCCATCAGCAACCACCAAATAGAGCCAACGGACGTGTTGCTCCCGATCACGTTCATTTTGCTGACGGCGTTGACTTCGTGGTTAAGCTCACGGCGACTGTTCACGGCCCTGGCCTGGGCGCTCAACATGACCAGGGAAGCGCAGAAGAGTGCGGAGGAGGCGCGCCAGAACCGGGCTGAAGTGCGGCGTGTGTTGAAGAGCCTGGATGAAGCGTACGTTCGCCTGGAGCGCACGAACGAAGCCTTGATTTTCGCCCGAGAAGCCGCCGAGAAGGCGTATCGTTTCAAAGCAGAGTTTGTGGCCAATGTCAGCCATGAATTGCGCACGCCCCTTAACCTGATCGTGGGTTTCAGCGAGATGATAGCTACCGCTCCTGAGAGCTACGGGGGTGTGCCGCTACCCAAGGAATATCGCGGCGATGTGATGGCGATCTACCGCAGCGCGCGGCATCTGTCGGACCTGATTAACGATGTCCTGGACCTCTCACGGATCGAGGCAGGACGTTTGCCTCTCGCCAAAGAGCCGGCGGACCTGGGGGAGGTAGTGCGGGAGGCGACCGAGATCGTGCGGGGTCTGGCCGAGGCGCGCGGGCTGCGGCTCGAATTGAACCTGCCGGATGCCCTGCCGATGCTGCACTTTGACCGCACGCGCATCCGCCAGGTGCTCCTGAACCTGCTGACCAATGCCACGCGCTTCACCGACCGGGGCTGGATCCGCACCTGCGTTCGCCTGGAAGACGGGGAAGCCATTGTGACCGTGGAAGACAGCGGACGCGGCATCCCCCCTGACCGGCTGGCCAGAGCCTTCGAGGCGTTCACGCAGTTGGATGAAAACCGCGCTCGCGAGGGAAGCGGGTTGGGGTTGGCGGTGAGCAAGAAGTTCGTGGAGCTGCATGGCGGGAGGATGTGGATCGAAAGCGAGGTGGGGCACGGGACGATAGTGGGCTTTTCCCTCCCCATCCCCAGGGACGGGCAAGAGATTCAGATTTCGCCGCTCAAGGTGAGCCAGTGGCTGCGTGGCCTTCAGGGGCGGCCCATCGTGTTAGTGCTTCACGACGATCCCCACGCGATCTCCCTGTTACGTCGTTACG
>DAOUAJ010000096.1:0-12587 GCA_034433615.1 Anaerolineae bacterium
GTGGTGATCCTGGTCGGCGGGGAGGAGCTGGGGGTAATGGGTGCGCCGGGCCAGGTAGTGGAGCGGACATGGACCTGGCTGGACGGCCGCGTGGTGGAGCAGGAGCCGACCGTCACCGTCCAAAGCCCTGCTGTGGGGGGTGGCGGGGAGCTCATGGCGGCCACCCCTACGCCCATACCGACGCCGACACCAGCAGGTTGACCCCTTCTCTGGAACAGGTTTTTCGCCCTAGAGGGAGCAACTGGGGAGGCGTGGAGGGCTCCCCCTCCACGGAACCCCTCCTTTTCGCTTTCTACCTGCCCTTTCTCTGCCCTTGGTAGTATCCCCAGGCGAAGCAAGAGCAGGTAAAAGGCTGAAGAAGGAGATCTTTGGAGGGGGGAACCCCTCACAGGCCTCCCCCTGGCGTCTCTTGATGGGGCCTGAGCATGCTGGCGCAGAAAACCTACCCTTATGAACAGGTTAACCCCGGCCGGGTTTCTTCTGGTATTAACATAGCAGATCCCCCTGACGAGACGCGAGAGTCGAATGGTGATGCAGACAAAGGCAAAGCATACAGCGTGGCAGGTGGCTGCCATAGCTGTGTTGCTCCTGATCATGGCGTTTCCCACGTTACGCTGGCTGGCCAACGAGTGGTGGACGAATGACTACTACTCGCACGGGCTGCTGGTGCCGCCAGTGGCTGCCTTCTTCGCCTGGCGCCTGTGGCCGGGCATCCAGCGCCGCCCCTCGAATGCCGGCATCATCGCCCTGGGCGCCGGGCTGGCCCTCTATCTGGGCGCGTTGGTCAACCGGGCTTATTTTATCGCCAGCTTCGGTCTGATTGTGCTCCTGGCGGGGCTGACGTGGTTTCTGTTGGGCACTCAGGCGCTACGGCGGCTGGCATTTCCCCTGGGATTCCTGATTTTCATGGTGCCCCTGCCGTTCGTCGAGCAGCAGACGCTGCCGCTGGCGCAGTTCACGGGCCTCAGTTCGAGCCATCTGATCCGCCTGTTGGGCGTGGACGTGGTGGTGAACGGCAACCAGGTTTCCCTGCCCAACGCCAGCCTGGTGGTGGGTGCGCCGTGCAGCGGCGTGCGCTCTATCATCGCGCTCTTCACGCTGGTGGCTGTCTTCATTTACGTCTTGCAGGGACCAATGTGGGGCAAAGCGGTGTTGACGCTGGCAGCCATCCCCATCGCTGTGCTGGGGAACGTCTTTCGAGTGGCCTCGTTGTTGCTGGTGGCGAACGTGTGGGGGGCAGAGGCCGGGTTCAGGTTCTATCATGACTATTCGGGGATCATCTTTTTCCTGACCGCTTTCGGGATGCTGCTGTTGCTGAGTCGGGTGGTGGGATGTCGAGAGATACGCGGCGATATCTGGTAGTGCTGGTCGTGCTGGTCATCGCGGCCGTCGGCGTGCTGCTGATCAGCCTGGGGGAGACGGCACTCGGCCGCGAGCTGTCCGGCCGGGGCTACACCTACATCGTGGACATAGATAACTGGCGGCGCACTGAGCGAGAGCGCGCTGTGCAATCGCCCTACAACTTCAGCCTGGAAAGTGACCTTAACGCGCTGCCGTTGACCGTGGGCCAATGGCAGGGCCAGGGTGTGCCTCAGACCAACCTGGAAGTCTTCATTCTGCTGGAGCCCGAGCAGTACATCCAACGCCTCTACACCCGCCCTGACGGCCGTTATGTCTGGCTGAGCTTGATCGGCAGCCACAAGTCCAAGAGTTTCCACTCCCCGCAGATCTGCTACGACGCCGATGGCTGGTCCACCATCGCATCTTCTGAACTCATTCCCCTGAAGAAGGGCGAGATCTACGCGCTGCGTCTGATCGCCACTAAGGCAATCGAAGGAGCCAACCCGGCCGAGCACGTGGTGCTCTACTTCTACATCTGGGCTAACACCCTGCGTGACAACAGCCAGGGCTTGGTGCTCTTCAAGGTCACCGCGCCGCTGTACGGCAGCCTGGAAGAGACGTTGGAGCTGGAGAAGGCCTTCATCCGCGAGTTTTTCACCCAGGCGCAGGCGTAAGTCAGGCAAGGAGGCATTGAGCCCGTCCGGGCCGACAGCCCGGGGCAACGAGTTACCATGGGACCGTGAGCCAGAACCCTCGTTGCCTTATTGACTCGTTGCCTGTATGCCTGGGTGGTAGATTTGACGTCCCCGTCCAGACGTGTTACACTTGAGCCAACAATCGAACCATGCTGGGGGAGCTGGGAGGCAGCCCGGCTGAGAGGACGGATTCCAGGGTCACCTGGCCTGCCGTCGACCCCTTGAACCTGACCTGGGTAATGCCGGCGTAGGGAGTGCAGACAACTAGTGGTGAAAGAGCCATCCGCCGAACCAGGCGGGTGGCTTTCTTTTTCACCTCTCGCGGGAAGGACACGCCATGCGAGCTATCATCTTCGCCAACGGCCTCATCGCTGACTACCCTGCCTGCCGCGCGCACATCCGGCCGGGCGATCTGATCATCTGCGCCGACGGCGGCGCCCATCATGCCCTGGCCCTGGGCCTGTGCCCGCACTTGGTCGTCGGCGATCTGGATTCTTTTCCAGATGGCCAACGGGCAACGCTGGAAGCGGCCGGAACGCGTTTCCTGACCTACCCGGCGCGCAAGGACCAGACCGATCTGGAGTTGGCAATGGCAGCCGCCCAGCAAGCTGGCATCACCGACGTCCACCTGATGGGCGTGATGGGCGGCCGCCTGGACCAGACCATCGCCAACCTGCTGTTGCTGGCTCAGGATCAGTGGGCAACCCTTGCCCTGTCCATGTCTGAAGGGCCGGAGACAGCCTGGGTCGTGCGCACTCAGATCAGGATCGAGGGGGAGCCGGGGGATACGGTATCGCTCATCGCGCTGACACCAGAGGCGTGCGGCATCACCACCGAGGGGCTGGAGTATCCCCTGCACGACGGGCGGCTGACTTTTGGCTCGACGCTGGGGATCTCGAATGTGATGCTGGCCCGCTGGGCGAACGTGCGCATCCGCAGCGGCACCCTCCTGGTCGTCCACCGGACGGGTGACCCTCCTCAAGCGCCCGCAGCTCTGGGCAGGAGCTCGCCCTGACCTTATCACAGGAGGTGAACTATGCGACGATTCATTAGTTTGTTGGTGCTGGTGACAGCGTTGGTGGCCTGTGTGCCGCCGACCGGCGTGCCAGTCACGTTGCCGACGGCCACGCCGGTGCCGGAGCGTCCAGCGGTCACCCTGATGACCCACGACAGCTTCGCCGTCAGTGAGTCACTGATCGCACAGTTCGAGACAGAGACGGGCGCCACGCTGAAGATCCTGAAGTCGGGTGACGCCGGCTCAGCGCTCAACCAGGCGATCCTGAGCAAGGACAACCCGCTGGCCGACGTCTTCTTTGGCGTGGACAACACGTTCTTCGGCCGCGCCATTGCTGCCGATATCTTCGAGCCGTACGACGCGCCGGGGCTGGCCGAGATCCCCGACGAGCTGGAGCTGGATCCCCAACACCGGCTGTTGCCCGTGGACTTCGGCTACGTCTGTCTCAACTACGACAAGAGTTACTTCGCCGAGAAGGGGCTGGCCGTGCCGCAGACCCTCGAAGACCTGACCAGGCCGGAGTACAAGGGGCTGCTGGTGGTGGAAAATCCGGCCACTTCCTCGCCCGGCCTCTCCTTCCTCATGACGACCGTGGCCTACTTCGGCGAGGAGGGATACCTGGACTTCTGGCGCAAGCTGCGCGAGAACGATGTGCTCGTGACCGATGGCTGGGAGGACGCCTACTACGGGCAGTTCAGCGGCAGCTCCGGCGAAGGGACGCGGCCGATGGTGGTCTCCTACGCCACCAGTCCCGCCGCCGAAGTCTACTTCAGCGAGAAGCCGCTGGAGGAATCGCCTACCGGCAACCTCCTGCCCGCAGGCGGCAGCTTCCGCCAGATCGAGTTCGTGGGGGTCCTGAAGGGGGCGAAGCAGCCAGGATTAGCTCGCAAACTGGTGGATTTCATGCTTAGCCAGCAATTCCAGGAGGACATCCCCCTGCAGATGTGGGTCTATCCGGCTAACCAGAAGGCCGCGTTGCCGGAGGTGTTCACGAAGTTCGCCCAGGCGCCCACCGCGCCAGCCCAGATCGCACCCGAGGCGATTGACGCCGGTCGGGAGAAGTGGATTGATGCCTGGACGACGGCGGTGTTGAGGTAGCGATTAGCGATCAGCTTTCAGCGCTGATGGCTGACGGCTGATAGCTAATGGCTGATGGTTGACGGCTGAGGGCTAGAGAAATGCGATGAAATATTCTCCGTGGTGGGAGCAGATAGCCGCCGCCACACGCCGGGCAGCCTTCCTGCTCCCGCTGGCTTACCTGGCTGTGTTCTTCTTCTATCCGCTGTTTGAGATCTTTCGGGCGAGCCTGGCACCCGAGGGATACCCGGACCTGCGGCCATTGCGCGCGCTGATCGCCGACGGCTACTACGGGCGGGTTCTCTGGTTCACCACCTGGCAGGCGGCCGCGTCCACGGCGCTGACACTGGCGTTAGGGTTGCCGGCCGCGTACGCCTTTGCCCGCTACGCGTTCCCAGGTAAGACCCTCTTGCGGGCGCTCACTACCATCCCCTTCGTCCTGCCCACGCTGGTGGTGGCGACCGCCTTCACCAGCCTGCTGGGGCCGCGCGGCTGGCTCAACCAGGGGCTGATGCGCCTCTTGCACCTGCCGCAGCCGCCCATCAACCTGACCCACACCATCTGGATCATCCTCCTGGCCCACGCCTTCTACAATGCCACGGTGATCGTGCGCATCGTCGGCGGGTTCTGGGCCAACCTGGATCCCCGGCTGGAGGAGGCGGCTCGGGTTCTGGGCGCCGACCGCTGGCGCACGTTCCGCCGCATCACATTGCCATTGCTGGGGCCAGCCCTGGCGGCCGCCTCGTTGCTCGTCTTCTTGTTCTGCTTCACCTCGTTCGGTGTGATCCTGGTGCTGGGCGGGCCGCGCTTCGCCACGCTGGAGGTGGAGATCTATCGCCAGGCCGTTCACCTGTTTCATCTGCCCATCGCGGCCGCGCTGGCCATCGTCCAGATGGTTATCACCTTCGGCGTGATGTGGCTCTATACCCGATTGCAGGCCCGCACGGCCGTGCCGCTCAACTTCCGGCCACAGCGAGCGACCCAACGGCCGGCCCGCGGCTGGCGCGCTCGCGCCATGCTGATCTTCAGCCTGGGAGCCCTGCTGCTGATCCTGCTGACGCCGCTCCTGGCGCTGGTCGAGCGCTCTTTTGCCACCGAGGGCGGGCGATCGCTGCGATTTTACGGGGAGTTGTTTTTCAACCGGCGCGGCTCGATCCTGTTCGTGCCTCCCATCGAGGCCATCCGCAACTCGCTGGCCTTCGCGCTGGCGACGGTGGGGCTGTCCTTGTTGATCGGGGTGATCGGCGCCTATCTGCTGGCCCGCCCGCGTCGTGGCCTGGGTACCTTCCTCGATCCGATGCTCATGCTGCCGCTGGGCACTTCGGCGGTCACGCTGGGGTTTGGCTTCATCCTGGCGCTGGACCAGCCGCCTTTGAACCTGCGCACATCGCCGGCCCTGGTGCCGCTGGCTCACACCTTGGTGGCTTTCCCGTTCGTGGTACGGGCGCTGCTGCCGGTCCTGCGCGGCCTCAATCCCCACTGGCGGGAGGCCGCGGCGGTGCTGGGGGCGACGCCCGCCCAACGTTGGCGGCGCGTTGACCTTCCCATCGTGGGGCGGGCCGTGCTCATCGGCGCGGTATTCGCCTTCACCATCAGCATGGGCGAGTTCGGCGCTACGGCGCTGATCGCCCGGCCGGAGTTCCCCACCATGCCTGTAGCTATTTACCGCTTCCTGGGGCAGCCCGGCGCGCTCAACTACGGCCAGGCGCTGGCCATGAGCACGCTGCTAATGGCGGTATGCGTCCTCGGCCTGCTCCTCATTGAACGATTCCGCTATCGTGACATCGGGGAGTTTTAAGGATGACAGTGTTGCTGGAGGTCGAGCGCGTGTCCAAATCGTACGGCGGCATCCCGGCGGTGCGCGATGTCTCCCTACAGGTGGCGCCGGCCGAGGTGGTGGCGCTGCTGGGGCCGAGCGGTTGCGGCAAGACGACGCTGCTGCGTATCATCGCCGGGCTGGAGACGCCCGATGCGGGGACCGTTCGCTTCGCCGGACAAGACATGGCCCTCGTGCCAGCCCATCGCCGCGGCTTTGGCCTGATGTTCCAGGATTACGCGCTCTTCCCCCACCAGGATGTATTTCAAAACGTTGCTTTCGGGCTGGAGATGCAGGGGATGCAGCGGGTGCAAGTGAAGGCGCGGGTAAGGGAGATGCTGGAGCTGGTGGGATTGACCGGCTACGAGCATCGCCGCGTCTTCGAGTTATCGGGTGGGGAGCAGCAACGGGTGGCGCTGGCCCGTTCGCTAGCGCCGCAGCCCCGCTTGCTTATGCTGGACGAGCCGTTGGGTTCGCTGGATCGGGCGCTGCGTGAGCAATTGCTGGAGGAATTACGACAGATCCTGCGTCAGGTGGGCGTGACTGCGCTCTACGTGACTCACGACCAACAGGAGGCATTCGCGCTGGCCGACCGGGTGGTGATTATGCGCGCCGGGCGGGTGGTACAGGAGGGAAAGCCCGAAGAGGTCTACTGTCACCCGGCCGATGCGTTCGTGGCGCGCTTTCTGGGGCTGCCCAACCTGATCCCTGGCCGCGTGGTCGCTCCCGGGCGCGTGGAGACAGCGCTGGGCACGCTCTCCGTCCCCGCCGCAAGCTCGGCCGCGCCCCAGGCGGCGGTGGCTGTACTGATCCGGCCGGAGGCCGCCGCCCTGGCCGCGGATGACCATGTGCCCAACCTGGTGCGTGGCCGCGTCGTGGACCGCTCCTTCCGCGGCAGCCAGCATCGCCTGCGTACCGTCCACGCAGGGGACATCGTTCTGGAGTTAGACGTCAGACCGCTGGATCAACGGCTGCCAGGGCCAGGCGAGGAGATCGCCCTTTCATTGCATCCGGCTGGCCTCTCGCTTCTGGCCTCATCTGATAGCGAACAGGCGTTCTAATCATTTGACATTTGTGGCGATTGGGGGTATGATTGCGGAAAAGGCGAGCCGCGCGAATGAGCGGCTCCACTATCGGTAACGGCGAGATACAGGAAAGTGAGGTATGGCACATGTACCAGAAAACCGTCGTTGTAGGACATCTTGGCCGCGATCCCGAAATCAGGTATACCCCCTCCGGGCAGCCAGTCTGCTCATTTAGTATGGCCACCACCCGCAAGTGGACGGATCGCAACGGCCAGGACCAGGAGAAAACCACATGGTTTCGTGTCAGTGTATGGGGAAAGCAAGCCGAGGTATGCAGCCAATACCTGACCAAGGGGCGCCTGGTTCTGGTGGAAGGGGAGATTGATGCCTCAGCCTGGGTGGGGCAGGACGGCCAGCCGCGCGCCACGTTAGAGCTAACCGCTCGTAACGTCCGCTTCCTGGGCGCGAGAGACACCGGCACCGCGATGAGTGGTGGTCCCCAGTCCGTCGAGGAGCCGTCTCCTAGTCTGGACGAAGAGGAGATCCCTTTCTAGCCAGAGATTTCGATAGCCTCCAGACAGACCTCGGAGGTCTCTGAAAGTTAGTCTGAAAAGGCTGCTGGCGGTTAGCCTGTCCCCTCGGGCAGAAGCTCGGGGCGAAGCCTGGCCGCTCAGGCCAGGGAAACCGCGCTACGCTGGCGAAACATGCCCTGAGCGAAGCCGAAGGGTCGGTCTTCGCCGACTGGGATCTGGCCCACGTAAGTGGGCTTCGCAGGCGTTGCTGCGACTTCCAGTCGCCTGGTACCTGAGTTTTCAGACAAGCTCTGAGAGACCTCCGAGGTCTTGCGTATGCATCTCTTTTCAGGAGGAGACATGGCTGACCCTAAATCCGCGCGTACACAGATCAATGTAGAGCTTCCCTCCAACCTCCCTGTCACCTACGCGAACTTTGCCATCATCAACCACACCCCTTCCGAGGTTGTGATTGACTTTGCCCAGTTCTTGCCCAACGCGCCCATCGCCCGGGTACAGGCGCGCGTCCTGCTGACGCCGCTCAACGCCCGGCTGCTGCACCAGGCGCTGGGAGAGAATCTGGCCCGCTATGAGGCGCGCTTTGGCCCCATCCCTGGTAGCGATGAAGCCCTCGGGCAGGGGAACATCCTCGGCGGGCTGGAGTGGCGATTGGGGCCGCCTGCGCCGCCGGGCACGGAGCCACCTCCGAACACGCCACAGACGTGAGGGGTACGATCCCAACGACCAACCCGTCTATACTGTCAACGGTCATAAAGTTTCATTTTCGAAGGTCTGAAAAACGAGTAGGCCAGAATGGACTGTAACGCTCGTACTTTGCACTTCCTCGTACCGGCTTGCATGGCCTTCACGATACGCGCCTGAAGCCTGGCATAGAGCGCGGGATCAACCTCCTGTACGACGATAGCTCAAACTCCGTTATACACTATGCCATCCTCGCCTGCTTTCGCCAGGGCGACCGAACCAAACATCTCATAAAGAAAGGAGGGGGTGTACTACACGTCGTGTCGCCCCGACTGTAGTATACAAAGATATCTTGGCAACCATCGCCATCGTCGGCGCCGGCCTGATGGGTACGGCTACTGCCTGGCCTCTGTCCGATAACGGACATCAGGTGCGGCTGGTGGGCACCCACCTGGACGGCGACATCATCAAGAGCTGTAAGGAGCAACGTTATCATCCGCGACTGAAGCGTGAGTTGCCGTCAAACGTGCAACCGTTCTACGTCGAGGAGATCGCCCAGGCGCTGGACGGCGTCGAGATCATCGTCAGCGGTGTCAATTCCCTGGGCGTGCACTGGATCGGCAAGACGATCGGGCCGTACTTGCAACCTGGGCAGTTGATCATCGCCGTGACCAAAGGGCTGGAGGCGGCTCCCAACGGCGATCCCATCATCTTGCCGGACGTGCTGGCTAGCGAGTTGCCGACCGGCATCCGGGATCAAGTGAAGCTGGCGGCCATCGGCGGGCCGTGCATCGCCGGAGAGCTGGCTGGCCGTCGTCAGACGTGCGTCGTCTTCGGTTCACGTGATCAGGAAGCCGTCGAACGTCTGGCGGCGACCTTCCGTACTCCCTATTATCACGTGTGGACGACCACTGACCTGGTGGGGTTAGAGGTGTGCGCCGCCCTCAAGAATGCTTTCACGCTGGGCGTAGGGCTGGCAGCCGGGTTGCTGGAACGAGCCGGAGGACCGGACACAGCGGAGGCGTACATGCACAACCTGGCGGCGGCCATCTTTGCCGAAGGGTGTACCGAGATTGACCGCATGTTGCAACTGGTAGGAGGGACGCGAGCCTTCGCCTACGGGTTGCCGGGGGCTGGTGACCTTTACGTGACGAGCATGGGGGGACGTACCGTGCGACTGGGGCGGCTGCTGGGCCAGGGGTACACCTACACTGAGGCCCGCGCGATCATGGCTGGCGAGACGCTCGAATCGGCAGAGATCGTGCGCACCATGGGGGAGGCGCTGCCCAGGCTGACCGCGCGAGGCGTGATCACGTCGGAGGACTTCCCACTGCTGCGCTTGCTGGTGGAGGTCGTTGTGCACGGCCGCGCGGTGGATCTGCCTCTGGACACTTTCTTTAGCCACGCGGCACCGTCGTTGCGGCATCCACTATCCCGCTGAATACCTGATGTAGGGGTGAAGCATTCCCAAAGATCGTTGGGCAATCGCCGTCTGGCGTCTGATGAGGAAACGCCTGCGGCCGCATCAGCGCCCGGGAATGTTTGGCCCCTACCGCTTTGTGAAGGAGATGAAGGTCATGGTAGAATAGATGATGGTTGTGATGATTCGAGCGATTCGCTATAAACCACCGCACAAGAGGACGGAGGATATTCTATGATTAAGATTGACGTGAAGCGGACAGGCCTCGATTCGGTAGTTCAAGATGCTCAGCACGAACGTCTTATCATCACGCGCAATGGTAAACCCGTTGCGCTGATTGTGGGAGTGGAAGGATTGGACGAAGAGCAATTGGAGCTGGGTAGCAGCGCAAGTTTTGGAGACTGATAGAGGGACGGCGCACACAAAAGACGCTCCCTCGGGTAGAATTGGAGCAGAGAATCAAGCAGAAAAGATTGCACGCCGGGCATGAGGAATGACCAAGTTGAACATCGCCAAATGGGCGATCACCATCTTGGGGGGAAGGGGATTTGCTGCATGGCACTCGATCAGATCGCACGGGACGATTGGCAAGGGTTGTTGACAGTGGCCCGAAAGAGTCTGGCCGCCGGTGATGCGGTCACCGCTCGACGCGCGGTCACCCTGGCCGCCCGTTCTATTCCGGACACGGCGGAGGCGCAGTTAGCGCTGGGGGACGCGTGGAATCTCCTCGGCCGGACTGCCGAGGCGGTGCGCGCTTACAAAAAGGCCGTGGAAGCTCAGCCAGAGTCGGCCGATGCGCTCATTGGGCTGGTTGAGATGTTGCATGAAACGGGGCGGGATGAGGAGGCGCTTCCTTACTGTGAGAAAGCGGTGAAGTTGGCGCCTGGCAATGGCCAGCTTTGGGCTACCCTGGGAGATGTATTGACGACTCTGGGGCGGCATGACGAAGCATTGGCGGCGTATCAAAAGGCGATGGAGTTAGGCACGGACACCGCTGAATTTCACACTTCTTTGGGTTATCTGCACTACTATCGTCAGGACCTGGAGGCCTCCCGTCAGGCTCTCCAGCGGGCGATCGAGCTTGCCCCTGATGCAGCCACCCCGCGTAACAACCTGGGTTACGTTGAAATCCTGCTGGGCAACCTCGGTGAGGCGATAACTCACCTGGATCGCGCTTTAGAGTTGCAGCCCAACTTTGTGCGAGCCCACTACAACCGCGGGTTGTGTGCCTGGCTACAGGATCAGCGTGAACAGGCGTCTACTTTCTACGATCGCGGTCGTTCCCTGGATACGAATGGTGCCGAGTTAGCAGCTCATCGTGAGGATCTGAATGAGGTACGACAACACCAGGGAGGGTGGCGGAGTCAGTTGCAACAACTGGTCCTGTTGCTGAGCCACATATCACCAGCCCCCCAACGTCGTGTGGTGCACCGCTAATGTTTTCGGAACCGTAAGGGCGGTGCTTCCGGGCCCGCCCGTAAAGGCGACCAGGGACGGATCGCCTCTACACCTTGCCATACAGAGGTCAGTGATGAGAGAACTATCTGGTGTATTTGCACCCAACGTGACTGCCTTTCGTCCCAGCGATGGCGAAGTTGATCTGGATTGGATTAAGCAACATCTGGCCTTCCTGAGGGCGCGCGGGTGCGACGGTGTGGTGCCGGCCGGGACCACGAGTGAGGGACCGTCGCTGGGCTTCGACGAGCGCTGCCGGCTGATTGATGGCGTGGTGGAGCATGCCGCGGGCATGGCCGTCATCGCTGGCGTGGGCACGCCCAGCCTGGCAGACACGGTTGCACTTTCTCGTTATGCCTTTCGCGCGGGCGTGGACGGTGTGTTGGTTCTCCCGCCCTATTACTATCGCTCCGTCCCCGTGAAAGGATTGATTGCCTATTTCCGCCGGCTGTGTGATCTGGCGCTGGAGCCAGGTCAGCAGATTTTCCTATATCACATCCCGTCCGTCAGCGGGGTGCCTATCACCTACGAGTTGCTAGATGGGCTGATGGAGACGCACGCTGAGTGTGTAGGGGGACTGAAAGATTCCGGCCGTGACCCGGACGTGCTCCGCGTGTTCGTCAACCGCTATCCCACATTGCGCGTCTTCTGCGGCAGCGACAATCTGGCTGATCTGGCTTTTTCTGTAAAGGCGGCCGGGACCATCAGTGTCATGGCGAATCTGGTCCCTGACCACCTTCAGGCCTTGCGCCGCGTAGCAGGCACAGATGCTGCTAGGCCGTTGCAGGAGCGCCTGACCCAGGCACGCCAGGCGCTGGCTGCTTACCCGACGCCAGCGGCGGTCAAATATGCGTTACATCGGATCGCCGATCTGCCGCTGACGGCCACGCGTCCACCTAACATGGAGTTGAGCCTGGAGCAGCAGGCTGCGCTGACCCAAGATCTGGTCAATCTTGGTCTGCTGGAAATCGCATGAGCCTGTACCCGTCGTTGCGCAGACGGGTACAGGCACAAGCATTGTGGAGGGGCCTCCTTTGGCTAAGCGTAAGATCCTGATCGTTGATGACGATGCTGATTTACGGCGATTAGTGTCATTAATGCTAGAGATGGGTGGGTATGAGGTCATCGCGGCCCAAAGCGGCTCTGAAGCTCTGCTGCGAGTACGTAGTGACAGGCCCGACCTCGTTCTGCTCGATATTATGATGCCGGAGATGGACGGTTTTGAGACGTGCCGGCGGTTACGCAAACTGCCTGAAGGGGCTCACATTCCCGTCATCATGCTCTCGGCGGCCGACCAGGTCGCCGATAAGGTTAAGGGATTAAGAGTCGGTGCCAATGATTACATCACCAAGCCGGCCGATTCCCGAGAGTTGATTGCCCGCATCGAAGCGCACTTGCGCCCGGCTTATGTTCGAGCTGCGCATACCATTGCCATGCTCGGCAGCAAGAGTGGCGTGGGTACGACGACGCTCGCGGTGAACCTGGCTGTAGCACTGAAACGGCTCGGCCCTGCTCCGCAATCTCAGGAA
>DAOUAJ010000097.1:0-13507 GCA_034433615.1 Anaerolineae bacterium
TCAGCATCGGCGCCGTAGTAGCTCGCATACTTCTCTTGCTCGCTCTTCTTTCCTTCTTCTCTCCCTATGACCCCACCGAATGGCGCGTAGTCCCACGCGATTTACCGCCCTCGTGGGAGCACCCTTTGGGGACGGACTCTAAAGGCCAGGACGTGTTCTGGCAGATGACATTTGCTGTGCGCAATTCCCTCGCCCTTGCGGTTTTCGCCGCGGCAATTTCCAGAGTTATCGCTGTGGTGGTGGGCCTGGTGGCTGGCTACAGTGGAGGCATTATTGATCGGGTGCTCATGTTCATCAGCGATGGGTTCCTGGTGATGCCGCTGTTCTTGATCATCGTGATGCTGGCCATGCTGGTACGAGAGCATATGAACACTGCCACTCTGGCGCTACTGCTGGGCGTGCTGGGGTGGGCATGGGATGCCCGGCTCATACGGTCTCAGATCTTGAGTTTACGAGAAAGGGAGTTCACCTATACCGCCATCCTCTCCGGAACCCCCAGGCGGAAGTTGATATTCAACGAATACTTCCTCTTCGTTATGCCGCTCGTTTTCACCACGCTCATCAATAACATGGCGTGGGTGGTGGGAATGGAGATCACACTGGCGCTCATTGGCTTGACGAACCTGGACATTCCTACCCTGGGGGCCATGCTCCGGTGGGCCGTCAGTTATCAGGCGATGCTCCTGGGCCTGTGGTGGTGGTTACTGGCCCCAATTGGAGTCAGCATCGCCCTGTTTGTCGCTTTGTATCTGGTATCCCTGGGCACCAGCGAGTACCTTGACCCCAGGGCCCGCATCCAACGGGTGGGAGCCAGGTGAGGGGGGTTACATCCATGTGGGTGCTGAAGGTAGAGCAACTGAGCTCTTTTTACATCCTGGACATTTTCGGAACCAGGAAAATCGTCCAGGCCGTCAACGGCGTGGACCTGGAAATACGAGAAAACGAGGTATATGGGATTGCCGGGGAAAGCGGATGCGGGAAGACAACCCTTGTGAGGACCCTCTTCGGCGATATCGAGCCGCCGTTGAGGCTGATGGACGGGAAGGTGTGGTACCGGGTCGGTGAGGAGCAACTGGATTTGTTCTCCTTGAGACCGGAGGAGAGGCGAGAATTACGGTGGAAGTTCATCTCCTATGTCCCCCAAAGTTCGATGAGCAATCTCAACCCGGTCATCAAGCTCAAAGGGACGTTCACGGACTTCCTGGAGAGCCATGTCCCCTACAAGACGAAACGCGAGATGCTCGAATTCGCCCAGCGACATCTCATGGAGCTAGGGCTGCCGCCGAAGGTTTTGGAAGCATATCCTCACCAGCTTTCTGGGGGGATGCGCCAGAGGGTCGTCATCGCGCTGGCGTCCTTCCTCTCTCCGCGGGTTCTGAGCGCGGACGAGCCCGTGACTGCGCTCGATGTGGTGGTGCAGCGGGGGGTCCTTCAGCTCCTTAAGGAGGTCCAGGAGAGGCTGGAGAACACCCTCATCATCGTCACGCATGACATGGGTGTCCTTGCCAACATCGCCGACCGCGTCGGCATCATGTATGCTGGGAAGATAATCGAAGAGGCGAGAGTGGAAACCATTTTCGAAGAGCCCCTCCATCCCTACACCAAATACCTGATCAATTCCCTTCCCCAGTTCGGCGACAAGGGGATGCGGGAGAGCGCGCCTGGGACTCCCCCCTCACTTGTGGACCCTCCGAGTGGCTGCGCCTTCCATCCCCGGTGTTGCTTTGCCATGGAGATTTGCAGCCAAGAGGTGCCCCAGTTCCAGGGTGTGGGTCATCAACACAGGGTAGCATGCTGGCTGATGCAGAAGGATAGAGATGACCAGGATCCTTGAACTTCAGGATGTCACCAAAGTATTCCACATGGGCAGTATGCTGTCCAGGCTCAGGATCACGGCCGTGGACCACGTCTCCTTCCACGTGGGCTCCGCAGAGATCTTCGGACTCGCCGGGGAAAGCGGGTGCGGGAAGACCACGATTGCGCGGATGATCCTGGGCTTCGAAGAGCCCACATCGGGGCAGATCATTTACAGGAGAAAGGACGGGACGCCCCTTGCCGGGAAAGAGGTCTGGCGCACCGCAGGGGTGCAGGCGGTCTTCCAAAACCCGTTTGAGACCTTCAATCCCTTACGGCAGGTGGAGCGCTATTTCTTTGAGGCTGTACACAACTTTCGTCTGGCGAATAACCAGGCGGAGGCTATCGCACGAATTGACAGGGCCCTGGAGGCGGTTGGCTTGAGCTATAAGGAGATTGCCGGTCGCTACCCCAGCGAGTTTTCCGGTGGCCAACTGCAGCGGGTTTCGATTGCCAGGTCGCTCCTTACCGAACCTTCCCTATTGATCGCGGACGAACCGGTATCCATGGTGGACGCCTCGATCCGCATGTCCATCATGAACCTGTTCAGGGAACTCATAGAGAAGTTCGGGGTAAGCGTGCTCTACATTACGCATGACCTTGCCACCGCTTACTACGTGTGCGACCGGATCGCCATCATGCTCAGAGGAAACATCGTTGCGATGGGGGATGTGGAAAAGGTGCTGATGGAGCCCAAGCATCCCTACGTCGAGCTCCTGCGGGAGTGCATCCCCGAAACAAACCCGAGGAAGCGGTGGAGCACCAAAGTGCAGCTTTCGGAGAGCGAGCAAGAGGAGTACCTGCGGGCTGGCTGCAAGTTCGCCGGGAGATGTCCCCATGTGATGGAGAGGTGTAAACGTGAGGCGCCGAAGGACGTCCTCGTGGACGGCACCCTCGTCAAATGCTTTCTCTACGGGCAGGGAGAGGAGCGCGTATGAAGGGAGGCGAGGATAGGGAGATCTCAGCCACGATGAGCCTCAGTACATCACGATTTCGGCTCCAAGCCCCGTCCCCGGGGCGTCCATCGAGCGCCCGAGGACGGGCTTGGGAGCAAAACGGTGATGTACCGAGCCTTCACAAAGGGACACCTCGGCCTGGCTAATGCGTTTTCAGGTGTTCTCTCCGAGCTGTGCGGGCTGTGATTGGCCAGGGCAGATAGTTGCCTGATCAATCACAGTCCGCACGGCTTTTTTGTCTCGCAACGGAAAGCGGTTCACCTCTCGCGAGTCCCTGGCCAGCATAGGGCAGGCGAGGCAATGAGGAATGAGGCACCGAGGCATCCTCGTTGCCTCGTTACCCTGGCCTGACCAGCGGTTTAGGGCAGGCTCGTCGCCTCGTTACCCATTGCCCTGTTGCCCAATGGACGTTCTAAGGGATACAGCGTATAATGAGACTTTGCGCCATGAGTAATCGCGGGAGGGGAAGGATGCGCCTTTACCTGGAAGTGGCCAAGAAGTCTTTTCAGAGGCACCTGGCCTATCGAGCGGCCAACCTGGCGGGGATCCTCACCAACACCTTTTTCGGCGCCATCTACGTCTTCATCTTCCTGGCCCTGTTCCGAGAGCGCGGCCTAGTGGGAGGCCTCGACGCCCGCGACGCCGTAACCTATGTCGTCGTCAGCCAGTCGCTGCTGATGGCCATGTCGGCCTTCGGCAACCGGGAGCTGTCCGAGGCCATCATCAAGGGGGACATCGTGACGGATCTCAGCCGGCCGGTGGACTTCTACGCGTTCTGGGCGGCGATTGACCTGGGCCGGGCCATCTATTACCTGATCTTTCGAGGTATCCCCACTTTTCTCATCGGCTGGATTCTGTTCAGGGCGCGAGTGCCTCTTGACCCGGTGACCTGGGCGTTGTTTCTGGTGAGCCTCGCCGTGGGCATGGCGGTCAGCTTCACCTTTCGCTTCATCACCAGCAGTCTGGCCTTCTGGATGACGGACGCGCGCGGCATTAACTACCTGGCGGGCACGTTCGTCATGTTCTTTGCCGGCTTCGTCGTCCCTCTCAACTTCTTTCCAGCCCCGGTGCGCACCCTCGCCGAGTGGCTGCCGTTTCGGGCGCTGGCCCATCTGCCCATCAGCATCTACCTGGGCAAGACGAGCGGCCCGGCTCTGGCCCAGGCGTTGGCGCTTCAGGCGATCTGGCTGGTCGGGCTGACGTTGGGCGGCCGCGCCATGTTGCGCCTGATGGTGCGCCGCCTTTCCACCCACGGAGGGTAGTATGTGGGAGTATGTTCGGCTGTATCCCCGGCTGATCGGGGCGCAGATCCGCTCGCAGATGCAATATCGGGCCTCTTTCGTGGCAGAACTGCTCGGCAGCTTCCTGATCACCGGCCTGGACTTCATCGCGCTGGTAATCCTGCTCACCCGCTTTGAGGCGATCGGCGGCTGGACGTTGGCTGAGGTGGCCTTTCTGTACGGGGCTTCCGCGGTGTCTTTCAGCATCGCAGAGTTGCTTGTGGGTGGCTTTGATTATTTCGATCGTTTCGTGGCATGGGGGGAATTCGACAGGGTTTTGATCCGGCCGCTAGGGGCAGCTTTCCAGGTGATGGCCAGTTCATTCCCATTGCGCCGCCTGGGCCGGATGAGCCAGGGAGCGCTGGCTTTCGCTCTGGCCTTTCATCTGCTCCGGCCTGCCTGGGAGCCGGGCCAATGGCTTTTCCTGATGCTGATGGTGGTCGGCGGCGCGCTCTTCTTCATGGCCATCTTCATCGCGGGCGCGACCGCCTGCTTCTGGACGCCCCAGACGGCTGAGCTGACCAACGTCTTCACTTACGGCGGCACTTTCATGACCAGCTACCCCATGCACATCTACGAGGAGTGGATACGAGAGGTTTTCACCTTCGTGATCCCGATGGCGTTCATCAACTACTACCCGGCCCTTTACTTGCTGGGAAAGCCCGATCCTTTCGGCCTGCCCGGTTGGGTGCCCTTCCTCTCGCCACTGGTGTCCATCGGGGTCTTTCTCGTCTCGCTGCGCATCTGGCGGGTTGGGGTGAGATATTATCAGAGCACGGGGAGCTGAGGAATGACGAATGGCGAATAGCGAATGACGGATGGTGGATGGCTCTCACCGCTGTTTCGTCCTTCATCCTTCGTCGTTTGTCTTCAGGAGGAAGCAGTGATTCGGGTTGAGGAACTGCGCAAGGAGTTTCGCGTTTACCGACATCATCGGGGCGGGCTGGGCGCGCTGCGGAACCTGCTGACGCGCGAGCACCGGATCGTGCGAGCGGTGGACGGGATCAGCTTCCGCATCGCGCCCGGCGAACTGGTGGGCTACATCGGTCCCAACGGCGCGGGCAAATCTACCACCATCAAGATGTTGACCGGCATCCTGGTGCCTACGGCCGGGGAGGTGGTGGTGGACGGACGCGTGCCGTGGCAACAACGCGCGGAGCACGTTCGGCGCATCGGCGTGGTGTTTGGGCAGCGCACGAACCTGTGGTGGGACCTGCCGGTGATCGAGTCATTGGACCTGCTGCGCCACATCTACCGCGTGCCGGCCGACCGTTACCGGGATAACCTGCGGGCTTTCGAGGAGTTGCTGGAGCTGGGGCCGTTCCTCTCCACGCCGGTGCGCAGCCTCAGCCTGGGACAGCGCATGCGGGCCGACCTGGCGGCCGCGCTCCTGCACGACCCGCCGCTCCTCTTCCTGGACGAGCCGACCATCGGGCTGGACGTGGTGGCCAAGGAGCGCATCCGGCAGTTTATCCGGAAGATGAACCGGGAACGGGGGACGACGGTGATCCTGACCACGCACGACCTGGGAGACGTGGAGAAGCTGTGCGAGCGGGTGATCATGATTGACCGGGGCCGGCTGGTGTTTGACGGGCTGCTGGCTCACCTGCGGCGGCGCTTCGGCGACGGGCGGGTGCTGGTGGTGGACTTCGCCGAAACGCCGGAAGAGGTGGCGTTGCCCGGCGCGCGGCTGATCCGGCAGGAGGCGAATCGCGTGTGGTTGCAGGTGGAGCAGGATAACACCGTAAGGAACGCAGGTGGGCGCATGGCCGAGTTGGTGCCGGAGCTGTTCCACCGCTACCGCGTCCTGGATCTATCGGTGCAGGAGCCGGAGATCGAGGACGTAGTGCGTCACATCTACGAGGGACATTGGCTTGGGGAGGGGGAAGACGAGCGGGCGTGAGGGTGGCTTCTCTCTACTCTTTCGCCTCTCCTGGGCCTGACCGCCACTGATCGAGCAGCTTGCGAGCCTTGGCAGCCGATGCCTCGTCATCAATTAACGTCAGATAACGCTCTAACTGGGCAATGGCTTCATCCCGCCGGCCTAAAGCTTCGTAAGCCAGCGCCAGGTTCCACGCCGTGTTAGGCTCAGAGGGGTCCAGCATGCCTGCTCGTTCCCACTGCGCTGCGGCCTCGGCCACCTCTCCCTGCCGGGCGCGTATCACCCCTAAGTAGAAGTAAGCTTCGGCCCGGTCGGGCTCCCGTTGTGCAGCTTGAACCAGTTCCCTTTCCGCTGTCGCCAGGTCACCAGCCTCTAATGCCCCCTGGGCACGTTCCATGTGTGCCGCGGCCGAATCGCGCTGCTGGACCGTGATCGCCGTCGTTGCCGCCACCACCACGACCAGCGCAGCGAGGATGATGGTCGCGCGCCGGACGGGCGAGCTCGTGTCTATCAGGCGAGCGGGGCCACCCAGATAGCCTGGAGGCAGTGCATAGATGGGTGCCAGCCCATACCCCAGCAGGAACCCAGAAACCAGCCCGCCGATGTGTCCCCAATTGTCAATGCCGGGCGTGCTGACCCCGATGAAGAGGTTGATGACCACAATGATCAGCATGTTCCCCAGATAAGCGCGGCCAGGTCGGCCAAACAGATCACGATGACGCAGGAAATAAGCGATCAATGCCCCCACCAGTCCAAAGATTGCGCCAGAGGCCCCGACCGAGAGATAACCGCCCCACGCGTAGCTGGCAACAGCGCCATACATGCCGGTCAGTAAATAGAGGATCACAAAGCGCGTGCGACCGTAGGTGCGTTCGACTTCCGGCCCCAGTTGCCACAGCGCGTAAGTGTTAAACAAGAGGTGAAACAGGCTGACGTGCAGGAAGTTGGCTGTGAGGAGACGCCAGAACTGACCAGCGGCGATCAGTTGATTCACCTTCGCGCCAAACATGACCAGGACCTGGCTGCTGACTCTCAGGTCCCCTGCCAATACCCCCCCATTCTGAAGGGCTGTGATCACCATCATCGCCAGCCAGACGACGATGTTCCCACCCAGGAAGACCCAGCTCCAAAGCGGACGACTGAAAGGAAGGGCCATCGGCACAGGTGCCGAACGGCTTTTGGGCGTATCCGGCTGTTGCGCAGCCGAAGATAGATCGTTCACAGCGACACCGGCTCCCAATCTGTTCGACATTTCTCAGCCTGGATGATTGCCGCTATTTGCTGGACCGTCTCGTCCAGCCGGTCTCGCCGATTGATGACCACGTAATCGAACTCGGGCAGGCGCAGCATCTCCCTACGAGCCGTCGCGATACGCATCTTCAAGGCCTCTGGAGACTCGGTTTTGCGTTGGCTCAGCCGGTCCATCAAATCCTGTTCGGACTCGGCGATCAGGAAAATGGTGATCGCCTGGGGTACCAGACGGCGAATGGTAGCCGCGCCCTGGACGTCAACCCGCATCACCACGTCCTGACCACTGGCCAGCGCCTGGCGCACGTCTCGCTTGGGGATCCCTTTGTAGTCGCCGTAAACGATGGCGTATTCCAGTAGCTCGTCCCGATCAATCATGTCCGCGAACTCAGCCATAGACACAAAGTGATAATCCACGCCATCCACCTCACCAGGCCGGCGCGGCCGGGTGGTCGCTGTGACCACGAAGTGAAAAGGATACCCTAGCTCCTTCATACGCGTCAGTGTTGCATCCTTCCCTACCCCTGACGGTCCTGACAGTACCACCAACAGTGGGCGAGGGGCCGCGAAGCGGGTATACAATGTAGCTATATCGTCAGTGGGTGATGGCATTCGTCTCCTTCGGCTCTTGTGCGTTCTTGCCGTGCCTGGCCCCTTTCAGTATAATTTCTGCACATTCTATACCCAGGAGATCCAGCCATGCCGATTTATGAGTATCGTTGTCATAAATGTGGTCGCCGTGTGAGCCTGCTCTGGCGCACTTTCTCCGACGCCGAACGAGGCACCCCGATCTGCCCGCGCTGCGGCGGTCGGGAACTGACACGCCTGGTCTCCCGCGTGAGCACGGTGCGCTCTGAAGAAAGCCGCCTGGACGCCCTGGCTGATCCCAGTTCCTTTGGCGATCTGGATGAAAACGATCCCCGGTCCATCGGCCGCTGGATGCGCAAGATGAGCCAGGAGATGGGTGAAGACCTGGGCGATGAATTCAAGGAAGTCGTCGAACGCTTAGAAGCTGGCGAAAGTCCGGAAGAGATTGAGAAGACGATGCCCGAGCTCATGGGCGGCGAGGGCGGCTTCGACACCGGCTCGGACTTCGGTGTTGGCACAGTGGACAGCGACATCTAGGCCGCGAAGTCTCGTCTAGAACTTCTGAAAACGTTCTACGTTCATGACGAAGACCGTAGCACCGCCTACCTGCACTTCCACGGGTGTGGGGATTTGCAACTCTCCTGGCTCCATCACTGGCGGCAAAGGCGTGACGTACTGGGTGCGCGTATGGCAACTCTCCCGGATAATGCTAAGGCACTCCTCCATTTTGTAGTCTTCGGTGCCGATAAAGATGGTCGCGTTGCCCTCCCGCAGGAATCCGCCGGTGGTGCTGATGACGGTGGCGCTGAATCCACGCCGCAGCAGGCGATCAAGCAGCCCGCGAGAATCGTCTGAATTGACGATAGCCATAATGAGTTTCACGATTGCAACCCTCCCCCGTTAAGTCAGGTGCTCAGGCCAGGCAGATGAAGACGTTCTACCACCCGTTCCTGAATCGCCTGTTGTAATAACTCGATCGGTTGCCGCGCATCCACCACCAGCCAACGCTGAGGCTCCGCAGCCGCCATCTCCAGGTAACCCTCGCGCACCCGTCTGTGAAACGCCAACTGTTCGGCGTCCAGCCGATTCCATTCCATTGTTGCGGATCGCCGCTTCCGTGCCAGACCTTGCTCCACCGGCAGGTCCAGGTAAACTGTCAGATCCGGCTTCAGTTCCCCCGTAGCGAAGGCTGTGATGGCTCGCAGCATGGTCAAGTCAAGCCCCCGCCCGTACCCCTGGTAAGCCAGCGTTGAATCGGCGTAACGATCGCACAGGACAACCCCGCCCCGCTCCAGGTGTGGCCGGATCACCTGCCGCACGATCTGGGAGCGTGCCGCCGAAAACAAAAGCGCCTCTGCCTCTGCGCACATCTCCGCGTGGGCCAGATCTAACAGGATAGCCCGAATGCGGTCACCGATGAGGGTGCCTCCCGGCTCGCGGGTGATCAGCACATCGTGACCAAGGCCACGCAGCCATTCACCCAGCAACCCGATCTGCGTCGTCTTGCCGCTGCCCTCCGGCCCCTCGAACGTGACAAACAGACTCACAGCTACTCCCGATAGATGCGGACACGACGATGGGGCTCGCGCCCGTAGCTGTGCGAGATCAAGTTAGCCGCTCGCGCCAGTTGATGCTGCTGGCGCCGGACCTCCGGCGATTGCGGGCTGAGATCCACAACCGGCGTACCGTTGAGAACTCTACGGATAGCCTCCTGCGCTTCAGCAATAGCCTGTGACATCGTGTCCACCGGCTCAGCAGGGAGCTGGAAAATGTCCGCCAGGCACGACTCCATCTGGGTGACCGTGTTGGAGCGTAACACGTATACCGGGATGCTCCGCCGCTCCGCTTCAGAGATAGGCTGCGGTTGCTTGCGATAGTAATTCTTGAGCGTGATCACCACGTCGGAGCTATGCAGGTCGTCCGTGACCACGATCGGGACGCGCAAGTTCGCGGCCGCCTGTCGCAAGCGATTCTGGCCGATCCCATACGGGTAGACGCGCATGGTTCGCATCGGCGCTACCAGGCTGGCCTCCGGCGATTTGACCGGCCCTGTTGGTGCCATCTCAAACAGTTGGCGGTTGGCAGGTGCGAACGCAGGGGCTTTCTCGACCCGAACATTGCCCTCGGCATCCCGGTAACGAATCTCAGGGTGAAGTTCGCGCCCACGCAGCAGCGCATCTACGGCCACTGCCACATCGTGGTGTACCGCCAGGCGCTGCCGATCCTGGATCTCGATCAACACGTCAAAGGTAGGGGGTGCTCGCCGCTCAAGAACGGATTTCTGAGTGCCGCGCCGTCGCGCCTCCTCGTCGCTCAGCGTCACACTCTCAATCCCACCTACGAGGTCGGATAGCGTGGGGTTCATGAGGAGGTTCTCGAGCGTCTGGCCGTGCGCTGTGCCGATCAGTTGCACACCTCGTTCAGCAATCGTGCGCGCGGCGGCAGCCTCCAGCTCGCGTCCGATCTCGTCAATGATGATGACCTCGGGCATATGGTTTTCTACCGCTTCGATCATCACCTCGTGTTGCAGGGAAGGCATGGCCACCTGCATGCGGCGGGCCCGGCCGATGGCTGGATGCGGGATGTCCCCGTCGCCACCGATCTCATTAGAAGTGTCAACGATCACGACGCGCTTTTTCTCAGCCAGCACGCGTGCAGCCTCACGCAGCAAGGTAGTCTTGCCTACCCCCGGCCGGCCCAGAAGCAAGATGCTGCTGCCCGACTCAATGATGTCTTCGATGATGTCAATCGTGCCGTACACTGCCCGACCTACCCGGCAGGTCAGCCCCACGATGCGATTTTTGCGGTTACGAATGGCCGAGATGCGGTGGAGGGTGCGCTCGATGCCGGCACGGTTATCGTCTGTAAACTCTCCGATCCGATCAATAACGTACTGCAGATCCTTCTCGGTGACCTCTTGGTCACTCAGCGTAATCTCCCGGTCCGTGAAGCGGGCCTCCGGGAGGCGGCCCAGGTCTATAACGACCTCGATCAGCTCATCACCCCGATTGGCCTGGCGTAAGGCTGATTCGATATGGGGTGGCAATACGGCCATCAGGGCGTCCAGATCATCGGTGATTTTCTGTTGTCTCACTACTTTCATACCTCGAACATCATCTGGCACCGGATGGCCAGACGATTCTGTCCCCCTGCCGGGGAAATTCAATGCAGTTCAGCCATGACCACGCTGGCAGGCTGCTCATCGGTACAGGTCGGCACCGGTTGTTCGATTTGCGCACCATCCGCGCGGGCCTCCAATCCTGATACGGTTGTAATCACCTCGGTACGGGGATCCAGCACCGGGGTAGCGCTGGTCACCAGCACTCGCTCGGTACGCATGATATACTTCACCAGCCGGACTCTTCGTCCCACGTGCTCAAATCCGAGCTCTTCCAGGAGTGGCTGCAGGCCGCCCTGGTAGTCACGTACGGTGCAGTACACCGGCTGCAACGATCTGCGGCTCGCGACCGCGATGCCCCAGTTCAGCAAACGCGCCATGTAGGCGCTATTCATAGTATCGCCCCACAGGCGCAGCAGATGCCCGTCCCGGCCGCTCAGGACCTGTACGACCCCGCTAATTTCGCCCCCTTTGACCAGCGCGTAACTCTGCACACTGGCCCACTCGACATCCGTCAGGAAGGGAGGCTTATTCTCCCCGCCCATAGCCCCCTCCGCCAGTTGGACCAGTTGGGGCGTGTACTGGGTGTAGAATCGTTTTAACTGCCAGTGGTCTGCCTTACGCAGCATCTGAATGTCGTCCGCCGGCGGTTCGTTATGAGCTGCCAGCGGTATCAACCGGAAAAGTTCCTCCCGAGCATACAGGCTGAATCCTGCATTACGAAACAGCCCCAGTCCCTCTGCGTCATCTGGCAACGAGGCGTATAACCGCTGCACACCGTTGTCGGCGGCCTTCTGGCAACAGTAATGTAACAGACGCCGCCATGTCTCTGACGCACCCTCTATCCCCAGATCGGGCGAGAGAAAGACCAAATCCGCCTCGGAGCGATCCGGCCGTTTCTGGATCTGGATAAAACCGCTGAGCTGCTCATTATGGACGCGGGCGCGCAGCACGTAGGTGGCTATCCCATTCACGGGCCAGAGAAGCGGGGCCATCAGCGCAGTCCACAGGGGGGACCGCGCGCGAACCAATGCCTGGTCCATGTCAAGCTGGACCCCCTGGCTTTGCAGGCTACGCACCAACAGGCTATCGCTCAAACCAAAGGGCCGGATCACACCATAACTCCCTTCCCGTAATCTCAACTAATATTGTAACATGTAACGGGAACGCTTGGCAAGTGTATCGGGTTTCGGCTCTATTCCTCTTGTCCCTCTGCCGATTCCTCTGGTAGGATCGCTTCTGTCTTCATAAACTCCCGTAGCACCACAGTTGCATAGGCACCCTTGGGCAGCGTAAACGTGAACAGCAGTCCGCTGGGGTGCGACTCGATGCTGAGATCGTTCAGGAACAACCGGGCCAGACGACGGCTGCCGTCTAATTTCGCCTGGCGCAACATTTCAGACGTGATTCCTGCCGCCTCCAGCACCCTGTGCTCCAGCTCGCCAGGCTCACCCCCTGCCCAACGCATGTGGGCGCCGTAGATCGGCCCGGTGTAGCTGATCTCCCTTCGCTCGAAACGCGGGCGTTCGACCGTGGCATCCACAACCTCAAACACCCCTCCGGTGTCCATCTTCTTGGCGATGTCGCCTGTCAGAAGGCGTTCAAACCACCCCAACCGGATCCGTTCGGCCAGCCAGATGTTAAATAAGGCTGCCTGATAAGCGGAAAGCAAGAATCGCCTCAACCAATGCTCGCGCGGGCCTCGTCCCAGGAGCGCTTCCCGCCCCTGCCGCGCGTTGTCACGGTTCATGCCGAAGCGCTGCACGCCGTAGTAGTTGGGTAAGCCGTGGGTTTGCAACGCCTGGAGGATCGCCTCGGCTCGCGCGGCCGCTCCTGGCTCCGGGTGCAGCACGACGATGTGGAAGCGATTGCCCAGCAGATGCCCGGCCTTCAACTTGTTACGGTGCCGACGCGCCCACACCACCTCGACCGGTAAGGACTCCCGGATGCGGTGGACGACCATTGCCTCGTCTACGTCTCGCAGCAGGAGAGAGAAAGTTTGCGTGACGCGGGCATGCTTGTCCTTCAACCCGGCGCAGCCGATGTCAACCTCACGCAAGCTGAAAAGGTGAGCCAGCTGTTGCTGCAGAGCGCGGGTGGTCCAGCCCTCACGGGTCAGGCGTACGTAGATGTGCTCACCGTCTCCGACCGGCTCGTACAGCGGGATTTCCTCGACCACGAAATGAGCCGGCTCAGCTTTGATCTCACCGCCAATGCCGGGCAAGCCAGTGGTGATGAGCGGCAACGATGAAATCTGGGACAGCTCTGTGGTCAACGGTGCGTCCATAAAGTCTGAGATCATCTCTCGCCTTCTGTTTCTTCCTCTGGCGCGAAGGGACCGTGATACCCCAGCGAGACCAGGAAACGGCGATCATCATCCGTCAGCCGGGCGCGGGCCAGCAGGTCAGGGCGGCGCTCCAGCGTGCGTCGCAACGCCTGCTGGCGGCGCCAGCGTGCCACCTCCCCGTGATGCCCGGAGACCAGAATATCCGGCACCCGCCAGCCGCGAAACTCGGCCGGCCGGGTGTATTGCGGCCCCTCCAGCAAACCGGTCGCGTGGGAATCCTGCAATGGGGCCAAA
>DAOUAJ010000098.1:0-8115 GCA_034433615.1 Anaerolineae bacterium
AGATCAAAGCCGTCTTGCCGCTGGATAACCACGTACCCGTAGGCAGGCCGAGCATCTTGAGGAGATGGTTAAGCGGGCCGTTAGTGACATGATAAAGCATCCGCCAGGTGTAGCCCACGGCAACTGGCGTAGCCATCATCGGCAACAGGAGCAGTACGCGAAAGAGGCCCTGCCCCCGGATATCGCGATTAAGGAGAAGCGCCAGGCCAAACCCAAAGATCGTCTCGAGAGTGACCGCTCCGGCTACGAAGATAACCGTGTTGAGAAAGGTACGCCAAAAGCGGTTATCTTTCACAAGTTCTACGTAGTTGGCCAGCCCAGCAAAGCTCAAAGGGCGCTGAGCGGCCACATCCCAATGGAGGAAAGACAACCCAAAAGAGAAGAGCAGGGGGACAATTCCGATGAGGAGCAGATAGAGGATAGCGGGAACAACAAAGTAATACCTGGTGAACCGCTCCGGAAAGATCCGGCCCAGCCAGCCGATCGCACTTGCTGATACTGCCCGCATCTGCACTGCGACAGAGCTCACTCGATCTCCCTCGATGGTGAAACCGTTGACTTCCCGGCACTCTGTCAAAGCTAATCCGAGTCGCTTACTACGAACCCGGCCATGTGTTCAATATGAAGGCTCTAAGATGACATTATAGCACAGACTTCTCCCTCATGCAACACTTCGCGTTCTATCGGGGGTGCACGCACGATTTGTCAGGTTGTGGGAGTTGGCCCCCTCCCTTAGGCTGTGCTACAATCTCTGCCACATCGCAGATCCTAAACTACGACAAGGAGCAGACTATGCGGATTGTGTTGGCCAATTCGGAAGGAGGAGTGGGCATAGCCGCTGCTGTAAAGGAGTTGCAGAGCGGGCGTCCTGTGCTGGATGTCATTGAGGCCGGCATTCGCCCGGTGGAGCTGGACCCGCACGTGCGCAGCGTGGGCGTAGGTGGCTGGCCCAACCTGCTGGGCCAGATCGAGCTGGACGCCAGCATCATGGATGGACACACGCTATGCACCGGCGCGGTGGGAGCCCTGCGCGGATACCTTCATCCCATCTCCGTTGCTCGCCAGGTGATGGAACGGCTCCCCCATGTCTTCCTGGTGGGCGAGGGGGCAGCCCGGTTTGCAGCCGAGTGCGGCGCTGAGGCCGGGGAAACATTGACAGAGGAATCCCGCACAGAATGGGAAACATGGTTACAGCAACACGTTCCGCCCGAGGTGTGGGCTCAGTGGCCTAACGTCCCCCTGGCGCCGTGGGCGCGGCTGACAGCAGATCCGGAGAGAACAGGCGGCACCACCACCTTCCTGGTGCGAGATACTGATGGCCACATCGCTGTCGGGGTCAGCACCTGCGGCTGGGCCTTCAAATACCCTGGCCGGCTGGGAGATTCACCCGTGATCGGCGCAGGCTGCTATGCCGACAACCGCTACGGCGCAGCCGCCTGCACCGGCATGGGTGAACTGACCATTCGGGCCGGCACGGCCCGCTCGGTCGTGCTGTACATGAAGATGGGGATGACGGTGGAGGAGGCGTGCCAGGAGGCGGTGAACGACCTGCGCTCGTTGACACGGGCCTATCGCGGTGGAGTGACCATCCATGCCATTGACGCTCAAGGGGAACCCTACGTGGTGTACGCTGGCCCGAGGGAGGAGGTCCACTACTGGGTTTGGATGGAAGGCATGAAAGAGCCAGAGCGCCGCCTGGCCGTCTCTGAGCCGTTGTGATGTGCTAAAACCCGAAGGGTCTTCAGAGGCCCTTCGGGTTTACCGTGATGCGGTACACCCGGGTATCCTGCCCTCCAAAACGATATTTGTACTCCTCGTCTCCCTGCATGAAATCGAATTTCCGCTTCCCGATCTCAATGGCGTGCCGGATACAGTAGCTGAGCAGCACAATGCCGGGGCTAAGCTCGGCATATTTGTCGGGGTCGTAGCCAGAGTTATAAACCATGATGCTATCGTTGTAGTCAAAACAGAACATGGAAGCGGCTGCCTCACCGTTGACCTCGATGAAGGACAATTGTAACCAGCCAGCTTCCAGCAAGGCACATGCCAATGCTCGAAAGAACCGCTTCATCCCCTCGGTCATGAAGGCATCCTTGGCGGGGCTGCTCAGCTCGTGCAATGTGATGAACCGGTTCACCTCGGCTTCCAGGTCGTAAGTCGGGTCCACG
The DNA here is from genome assembly GCA_034433615.1 of Anaerolineae bacterium. Classification (GTDB taxonomy): domain Bacteria; phylum Chloroflexota; class Anaerolineae; order DUEN01; family DUEN01; genus DAOUAJ01. The sequence goes on from DAOUAJ010000098.1 coordinate 2,169, forward strand.
ATGTACCAGTGGACCTGCGCCTGTTGCTCGATCCGCCGTATCTTGCGGCGGACCTCATGACGTTGATGCTTGTTGAGCAGACAAAGATACTCCTCCCAGGCGTCCGGTAATGTGATGATCGGGCAGACATCTTCCTGGGTGTTGTTTACCTGCCAGCCGAGGCCTGCTGCCATCGTGGGCAGGTGAGAATGAATCACCCCTCCCTCTGGCAGGTTCACTAACTCCAGCACATCCCAGGATGGAGCCTCCGGCCCCTGGAGCCAGTCCAACGCGCGCTGAATGACGGCTGTTTCGTAGCCTGGCGCGGCAATGAAATCCAGATAGTCGGCTACTTCGGTGCCACCGACTAGCCGCACATGCCGCTTACCCTCCACTTTGGTCACGTACAAGGGGGCGATGCCCACCAGTTCATCTTGATCGCGACAGGCAAGAAAAAGTAGATCACCCTCGCCCTGATATTGCCACCAGGTATGCTGAAATTCCCAGGTCAGAAACAGCGTGTCAACCGTTGCACGATGCAATAGCGGGTTCCATTCGGCGCGCAGAGCATCAAATCCCTCCACCCCTCGATAGACGGTCAGTTGCAGCGCTTCTTCCTCGATCCATGACGCGGACAAGGTAGCTCCCCTCCATACAAAACCACAGGCTAACCGCCTGTGGTTATCTGGACGTCTTTGCTACAGACATTATAGCGTGGAGACGGGAGGGAGCAAGTAGGCTGTATTACATGAAAAAGCCCGCAGGTTTTGGCCTTCTAGCCGCCACACCCGGTAAGTTGGCTCATCCACATGCTGCAGGGCTTGCTCGTGGTGCGTCTTCAGGCGCCGCACCCAGTGGCGCAAGGTCAACTGGCGTCTACGCCGTAACGTTGAGCGGCGTACAGTACCAGCCCACCTCAGCCACAGCCGATGTCCAACAGATGCTGACCTGGACGTAATCGCAACTTGCGGCAGATGTAGTCGAACTTGCGTTCCTGGGCCGTATCCAGGTCTTCATCGGACGAGCGAAAGTAGGCGCATGAGTAGACCATGCGACGATCCAGCCAGAGCGCGTAGAAGTCGTTGGACACGTCATATATATCTCAGAATGACACTTTTGGACTTTGGGAAAGTTCTGCCCTTCAGATAAAGCTCTTGACCTCACTTTGCAACCGTGCTATACTGTCTCACAAGCAGTCGAGTTCCTCGTGACGAGGCTCTCTTCCGCTAACGCTCTCGTCCCAGTACGAGAAGGCAGCCTCATTTGACATCTTGCCGACGGCTATCCCCATGGACGGCTGGGGCTGGGACGATGTGTGGTACATTCGTCAGGCGATTTGGGATCGTGTGATCCTGGAGGGGGCTGACGTAGCAGCATCTGTGGCCAAGGGTGCCGAGGAAGAGCATGCCTTATACGCCAAGAAGTTCGGTGTTTAGCCTTTGCATAGCATAAACCCGTTGCGGCTCCCTGCCTGGTGTGCACCGGGCGGGGAGCATCTTTTGAAGTGGGACGCAGATTGAATGCAGACCAATTTGTGGTTATCCCCATCCTTTATGCCTTTCTCATGAGCCTGTACAACTGGCCGCCAGGCAATGAAAAGCGGTCAGCCGTCAGCGGTTAGCCGTCAGCTTTTAGCCCATGGTCTTCTGAGAGGCGAAGACTCCTTGATCGCCGAAGGTCTCCCGACCGAGGCGAAAGGGCTGATCGCTAATCGCTGATCGCCGACTGCTATTTTCAGGGCAGTACGCTCGCGTCAGGGGTGAGCGGAAAAGATGGCTTCACTGACAGAGCGGATCAAGGCGAGAGCACGCGAGCTGGGCTTCGACCTGGTGGGAGTAGCGGCCGCCGGGCCGGCTCCGCACGCCGACGCACTGGCCGACTGGCTGGCCCACGGCCACCACGGCGAGATGGCGTACATGACCCGCAACGTCGAAGTCCGTCAGGACCCGCGACGGCTCGCTTCCGGCACGCGCTCGGTGATCGTCCTGGGCACGCGCTATCCCGCCCCCCGCCTGCCTGCTGCCATCCGCGCTGACCCATCGCGTGGCCTGATTGCCGCCTACGCCTGGGGGCCAGACTACCACGATGAAATCAAGCCGCGCCTCTTCACGTTGGACGCCTTCATCCGAGAGGAGACGGGACGCGCGACCTTCGCCCGTTGTTACGTGGACACCGGCCCTGTGCTGGAACGCGATTGGGCCATGCACACCGGTCTGGGATTCATCGGGCGTAACACCTGCCTGATCCACCCCCGATTGGGTTCGTGGCTGTTCCTGAGCGTGATGTTGGTGCCGGAGGAGTTAGAGCCAGATCCAGCACCTGAGCTCTTTTTCTTGCCTCTGGCATCAGAAACACCTGCCCCGCTCCTCGTCACCTGTCCCTCGTCACTTCTTTCAGGGCAACCAGCCTGGCACTTAGCCGATGGCCGGACGGGCACGTGTGGCTTCTGCATCCGCTGTCTGACCGCCTGCCCTACCCAGGCGTTTGTGGAAGCCCACAAGCTGGACGCTCGCCGCTGCATCTCCTATCTGACTATCGAGTTGCGGGGGCCGATCCCACACGAGCTGCGGCCACTGATGGGGCACTGGGTCTTCGGCTGCGACGTATGCCAATTGGTTTGCCCCTGGTCCGGGTCGCGCACCCTTTCTGACCCATCGCCTGAAGATCTGGCGCGCTGGACACCTTCACTGTTGGAGCTGTTGGCGCTGGATGAGGCAGGCTTCCGTCAGCGCTTCCGACGCACAGCGGTCATGCGGGCAAGACGGCGCGGGTTGTTACGCAATGTTTGCGTTGCCGTCGGTAACTGGAGGGACCCGATAGCTGTGCCGGCTTTGGCTCAGGCGCTTCACGACCCTGAGCCGTTGATCCGGGGACACGCTGCCTGGGCATTGGGGCGCATCGGGGGAACAGCCGCCCGAACCCATCTGGCCCAAGCCCTCGCCACTGAGATGGACACCTCTGTCAGCGAGGAACTGCGTCTTGCTCTGCAGGCATCTTCTTGAAAGTTGAGCCAGGCGCGGTTTCCCTACCCTGGCCGGCCAAGACAGTTCCCCATGCTGCCGGCGCCGCCACGACCGATGAAAAGGGCCCCCTCGTCCCTTGTTGCCTTATTGCCTTCCGCCTCCTTAATCGCCGAAGGTCCGGAACTCTACTTTCCGAGGGCTCGGTCGGGAGACCTTCGCCTATCGCAGGGGCGGCGGTTTTCAGGACAAGCAAACTGACGCTTAGCCCAGCGCTACGCTACAGGTAATAAGTCATACGTTGCAGACTGGCTACTGGATCGAGATGCTGCACTCGGACATTGGCCGGCACATTTAAGGTGGTGGGCGCATAATTAAGGATGGCGCGGATGCCGGACTCTACCAGCACATCAGCCACTTCCTGGGCCGCGGGAGCAGGTACGGCAATGATGGCTATCTGCCATCCATGTTCTCGAATGGCGCGGGGCAGCTCCTTAACATCTTGCACGACCAGTCGCCCTAACGACTGGCCAATCTTGGCCGGGTCATTATCGAATGCAGCGACGATGTTGAACCCCTTGCCCACGAATCCACCGTAATTGGCCAACGCATGGCCCAGGTAACCTGCGCCGATCAGGACAACATCCCATACCCTGTCTACTTTTAAGATCTCCCGCAATTTATCGCGCAGGAAAGCAATATTATAGCCTCTTCCCTGCTTACCGAACTCTCCGAAGTGTGATAGGTCTTTGCGGATCTGAGCAGAGCCGACACCTAGACGGTTGCCCAACTCTTGCGAGGAGGTGATCTCTCGTCCCTCTTCTGCCAGATAGGTTAGCGTCCGCAAGTAGATAGGTAACCTGCCGATGACAATGTCTGGGACCGTTGTCTTAGCCATAGAATGGGCCTCCTCTTGATCCTGATCTGGATCGCCTCTCCAGTGGTGCTGCGACGACGTGACAGGTGCAGCTTGCGTTTTCACTTCTCTGTCATTTTGTTCGTTATTTGTGCTAACTTTATGAACATCTATGCGATAATACCATAGCCTGCCATGAAGAGCAATTGTTCTTATCCCTTTTGACAACTGGCGCAGCGCGCGTTAAGATAGTGGTGCTATGTCTTCTCTTATGACTTATCAATTACGGCAACGTGAATACCTGCTCGAGATCAGCCGGGCGATGACGGCCCGGCTGGACCTTGGCTCTGTATTGCGGCTGATCCTGACTTACGCGGCCGAAATGGTTGACGCCCAATTCGGGTTGATCGCCCTGGTCGAGCCTGGTGGATCGCTGGAGGTGAGGGCCTCTTATGGCATCCCGGCCCAACTTCGGCCACGCTTCGCTCCGCTGTTGACCGATATCCCTCGCCTGGTAGATCTACAGCAACGCACCGGCTGGTATGTACCAGACCTGAACCTGCGCTTGAGCGCTGTGGCTACTGCGGTCGGTATGCCTCTGGATCAGGTGATCTCGCTGCCGTTGGAGGTTGACGATGAGTTGCTGGGGGTCATTTACCTCTTCCGCGCCGGGAGCGTGGCCTTCTCCAGCAACGATCGTCGGGTGCTGATGGCGTTTGCAGCCCAGGCGGCCATCGCTGTGCGCAACGCCCGATTGTATTCCGAGCTGGTGGCCGGAAAGCAGCGGCTGGACGCCATCATTGAGAATTCGGCCGATGGGATCATGATCCTCGACCCGGAACGCCGCATCGAGACCATCAATCGGGCGTTGTTGAACATGATAGGCTGGCCCCGTGAGAAGGCATTGGGCCAGCCTTGCTACAAGGTCCTGAAACTGCAAAATATCACAGGGAACGACCTTTGCCAGGCTGAAGATGCGGAGGTCAATCTGCCTCGCCAGGGCACTATCTACGTAGAAGGTGATCTCATACGGCCCAGTGGCGCCCGTATCGTGGTGGGGGTCCGCTACACGCCGCTGTGGAACGAGGCGGGACAATTACGGAATATCATCGTCAACGTCGTGGACATCACCCGTTTCCGCGAGGCGGAGGAGATGAAGAGCACCTTCATCTCCGTGATCTCCCACGAATTGAAAACGCCGGTTGCCCTGATCAAGGGATATGCCACCACCCTGGCCCGGGAGGATGCCCACTGGGATGAGCAGACGCTGCGCGAGGGGTTGCAGGTCATCGAGGAGGAGAGTGATCGCCTAAACAGCCTGATTGATAACCTTCTTGACGCCTCTCGCATTCAAGCTGGCGTGCTCAAGCTGGAACAGGGAGATGTGAATATTCCGCAACTGGTGCGCCAGGTAATCGAACGCTTCGCTACCCAGTCGGACCAGCACAAGTTCGAAGTAGATTTCCCCGACGATTTTCCCGTTATCCTGGCGGATGAGGAGAGGCTACGCCAGGTGCTCAATAATCTGGTCAGTAACGCGATCAAGTACTCGCCTGAAGGCGGAGTGGTTCGGGTCGGCGGGTGGGCTGATCAAGAGTCGGTGACCGTCTACGTGGCTGACCAGGGGATCGGCATCCCACCGGAGGAGCAGGGGCGGTTGTTCGCGCGATTCTATCGTGTGGACTCCAGCTTGCGCCGCAAGACCCAGGGCGCTGGTCTGGGGCTGTTCCTGTGCAAATCTCTGATCGAAGCGCATGGCGGACAGATCTGGTTCCGCTCGGAGCCGGGTAAAGGCTCCACATTTTTCTTCTCTTTGCCCCGCCGCTAAGTGAGGTTAAGCCTATGCCTTTGCCTGATCATCCCTTGATCCTGGTGGTGGACGATGAGCAGCGCATGGTGCGTTTCGTGCGCATGAACCTGGAGCTCGAAGGGTTTCGAGTTACGGAAGCCTACAACGGTCTGGAGGCATTGGACAAGGTACGAGAAACCCTGCCTGATTTGGTCCTCCTGGACGTCGCCATGCCCGAGATGGACGGCTTCGAGACTCTGGCCCGGTTACGAGAGTTCTCCAGCGTGCCCGTGATCATGCTGACGGTACGGGCCGAGGAAGAAGATCGCATCCTGGGCCTGGACCTGGGAGCGGACGATTACG
>DAOUAJ010000099.1:0-8087 GCA_034433615.1 Anaerolineae bacterium
AGCGTCCTGCTCCTCGACGTGGGCGACGAAGCCCTTGATCTTCTCGATCTGCATTCCCAGCCCGGTGCCTCTGATTGTCCTAGTCCTCGCCACCCCATCCCTGACATGGCACAGCTTCGGGTGCACCCTGGCCACCAGCTCGTTCGCCTTGGGGAAGAACTGCCGGGAGTTCGCCTCCACCCCCTTGATGGTGTGGGCCCTGGCCGCCAGCCCTACCGACTCTATCAGCGCGATGGAGGGGTTGGTCAGGTCCTGCACCGCATAAGGGATGCCCCTCATCTCCGCCATAGGGATAAAGAGCAGGTTGGACGAGAGGCATTTGCAGCTCTTGAGCGCGATCCCCGACCATCCCAGCTCCATGGCCAGCCTGAAATCTTCGACGGAGGTCAGACTCTCATCTATCAGGACGGGCTTGAGTTTGGAGATGCTCCGCATATCCCATCTGTAAGCCTTTAAGTCGCGCTCGGTCGGTTGCTCGATGTAGAGCACCTCGTCGAATACGCCCGGATCCCGCTCCTGCAGCTTGCGAAGATATTCCACGATGTATTCTGGGGACTCGCATTGCTCGTTGGTATCCGCGGTGAGGAAAGGGCGCGCCGGGAGGTCCCTTCGCACGCTGCCTTGTACCTCATGGTAAACGCGAGAGACCTCCAGCGTCCGCTCTACATCCCATTCCATGTCTCTGCCCCGCAGCTTGATCTTTAAGCAGAACACGCCATCGCGCTCAATCCACTCATCGAGCGAATTGGGTAAGCCGTCTTGGGGCAGGTCGTCACCGACCTCCCCTTTGCGGAGGAGGTCGAGGCCGCCTACCAGGTGAAACACGGGGATAGACGGTGCATAATCCTGCCGCAGGAACTGGGAAGGGTAAACCCCTTTGAACTCCTCTCCGAGGTAACGGGACAGATCAAAGGACATGTGTTCCGGCCCATAGCCGAGATAGGAATCCATGCTGTTGGCGTTGCCGAAGGCGTCGTGGATGGCGTGGTCCAAGGGGCTGGCACAGACCAACACCCCCATGAACGGCATCTCCTCTCCAGGGGTGAGCTTCTGGCAGATCTCCCGGTTGAGCCGCCGCAGGTCGCCTTCACTCTCCATGAAGATCTCTATCGGGTGAGCGAACTCTTTGAAATCCTTAAGCCATTGGCCGTAAGCGTCGAATAGCTCACCCATGACCGCATTTTTGGTGTCATGGGAGGCCTTCGAGACGGGCCATGCCCAGAGGTCCATCAGAAACATCGCCCCCCAGCCGGTTGCGGCCTTCCCCGCCCGGTTCTCCACGGTCACTCTGGCATAGCCGATGGGAGCCTCATCAACGACCACCGCTCCAAATTTCAGCGGGGTCCTGCAGGTCGCGTTGACCTGATACGTGGCAACGTCTACGATCCTGATATCACTTTGCAGCATTGTGGCCTCTTCCCTTCGTTTTCATTATAGCACCATTCGCTTGCTTCGTCAATAGATCAGAAAAAGTCACCCGACAAAGACGGTGTTATACTCCCTGCTACAGAATAGTTACGCCATCTTACCCTTAATTGTTGACAAAGTGGCGGGGAAGGGGTATCATGGTAACTGACTACGTACGCACGAGGTTTGATGTTGAAACAATCAATCGCCCAGCCGGAACTACTGCGGGAAATCAACCGCTCCCGCGCCTTCGAGATCTTGAAGAGCGCGCGCATCATCTCGCGCCCGGAGCTGGCCCAGCAGACCGGGCTCAGCCGCGCCACCATCGCCATTTTGGCCGATGAGCTCCTGCGGACCGGGCTGGCCCGCGAAGTGGGGCTGGGCGACTCCACCGGCGGCCGTCCACCCGTGCTCCTGCAGTTCAACCCGGACGCCGCCTTCGCCCTGGGGGCGCGCATGCGTGATCACGATTGGGGTATTGTCGTCACCAACCTCGACGCCCAGGTCGTGCGCCGCCTGGACGTCCATGTCCCCGACGATGCGCCCGAGGTGGCCATCGCCACGCTGAAAGAGGGGGTCACCGCTATCACCGCCCAAATAGACAGAGCCCGGCTCCTGCCCGCCATCGGCCTGGGGACGCCAGGCCTGGTGGACGTCCGCTCAGGTGTCATTAAAACGGCCGTAGACGTCGGCTGGTTTGAGGTCCCCATCAAGGAGATGGTGGAAGAGGCACTCGGGCTGCGAGCTTTTGTCGCGAACCGCAGCAAGGTGGGAGCCCTGGCCGAGCTCTGGTATGGCGCTGGACGCGGCCTTCAGGACCTCATCTACATCTCCATCGGGACCGGCATCGCCGCAGGGATTGTCCACAAGGGTGAGCTGTACGTGGGCGCCAACTCCAGCGCCGGCGAGCTGGGGCATGTGACGGTACTGCCCGACGGTCCCCTGTGCCCGTGCGGCAATCGCGGCTGCCTGCAACAACTCGCCGCCGGGCCGGCCATCGCCAACCGGGCCCGCGAGCGACTGCGCGCGGGTGGCGCCAGCATCCTGCACGACCTGTGCGGCCATCACCCAGAGTTGATCACCCCACAGATGGTCTTTCAAGCCGCGGAGCAGGGCGACGCCCTGGCACGGGAGATCATCGAAGAGATCGCCAGCTTCCTGGGCATCGCCATCGCCAACCTGATCAACCTGTTCAATCCGGAGTTGATCATCCTGGGCGGGCCGGTAGGGCGCGCCGGTCACATCCTGATTGAGCCGCTCCAGGCGGAGGTGCGCCGGCGGGCGATGGCATATCCGCTGTCCGTAGCTCGCATCGTCACCAGCGCCTTGGGCCCGGATGCAGGTGCCATCGGTGCAGCTGTGCTGGTTCTCCAGCGGGCGAGCGAGCTGTTTTTCGCCAGCCGCTAACGGAGGTGTGAGAAGATGCCTGAGAAAAACCAAGTAGCCCATATCGAGAAGTTTTGGTGCCCGACCATCACGAGCGACGATTTAACCCTGTTTTTGTAACTGTCCAGCTCGGCCCTCACCTCTGATCCCTCTCCCGCCGCCAAGCGGCAGGAGAGGGGAACCCCTCACCTCACAGGGGTAGGTTTTTTCCCGATGGAAGCCCCAAAGGGGGAGGTTTGGAGGGCACCCCCTCCAAGAAAACGTCCTTATAGCCCTTTACCTGCCTTTTCTCAGCCTGTGGCCCGAATGGGCTAGTGGTAGATGGTGCACAACATCCGAGTCATGGGATCACCTTGGGGTTAATAAACAAACCAAGATTTACTTCGAAATCCCGTTACCGCATCGAGCTTGATGGCTGGAACAAGGTATAGTAAAATATATCATGATGATCATGATGAGCAGTGTCGAGGATCTACATCACCAGACTCAGGGAGGGACGGGTGGATGACCTCGCAAGTGTGCATTGATGCCAGCATTGCCCTCAAGCTGGTTCTGGACGAAGCAGACAGTGACAAAGCCCACGCTCTGTGGGCTTCCTGGGCGGCCGCAGACCTCGAGATCATTGCTCCTTGTCACCCTGGCTTTCGAGGTCGCTTCGGTGAGTTAAGGAAGAGATCATGAACAGCCGAGAACGCGTCCGGCGTGCCGTCACCTTTGCCGGCCCCGACCGCACTCCCGTTGACCTGTGGACGTTGCCCGCCGTCTGGCAACGCTACGGCGACCGGCTCCACGAGCTCCTGTGCCGCCATCCCATTGACTTCGGCCCCTCCGGCCACCGCATCGTCTGGGAAGACGAAGCCCAATATCGCCCAGGAGAGTGGACCGACCCCTGGGGCGTCGGCTGGCGCAACGAGTACCCCGGCATCTTCGCCCAGCCCAAGCATCACCCCCTGGCTGATTACTCCAAACTGGACCATTACCGTCCCCCGTTTCACCTGCTGGGGATCGGCTACCAGGACGTGGACGCCACCATCCGCCAGCATCGAGACAAGTTCATCGTTGGCGGCTTCATCCGGCTGTTCGAGCGTCTGCAGTGGCTGCGCGGCATGAGCGCCCTGCTGATAGACCTGGCCGAGGACCATCCGCAGGCCTATCGCCTGCGGGACATGGTGCATGAGTTCAACATGGCCGATTTGCGTCATGCGCTACAGCACGACTTCGACGGTATCAGCTTCTCCGATGACTGGGGCTCGCAGAACCAACTGCTCGTGAGCCCGGCCATCTGGCGTCGCTTCTTCGCCCCTTGCTACCGCGAGATGTTCGAGGAAACCAAGCGGGCTGGCAAGTTCGTCTTCTTCCATAGCGACGGATACATCCTGGAGATCCTCGAAGACCTGATCAGCCTGGGGGTGGATGCTCTGAATTCCCAGGTGTGGTGCATGGGGGTGGAGGAGCTGGGGAAGCGCTTCGCCGGGCGCATCTGCTTCTGGGGGGAGTTGGACCGCCAGCACACGCTGCCGCATGGCACCCCGGATGATGTGTGCCGGGCAGCGCGGGAGATGAAGCGATGCCTCGAGACGCCCGCCGGTGGCCTGATCGGCCAGGGCGAGGCGGGCGCGGATGTCCCCCTGGCGAATATCGAAGCGATGCTCACGGCATGGAAGTGAAAGATAGCCGATTTGAGATCCTATCGGAGGGTGGATGATGAAAATCACCGAGGTGCGCGTGATCGTGACCTGCCCAACCCGCAATTACGTGCTCGTGAAGGTCATGACCGATCAAGATGGCCTCTACGGCGTGGGCGATGGCACCCTCAATGGGAGCGAGCTGGCCGTGGCCCAGGCCATCGAGCACGCCTCGCACCTGCTCATCGGGCGCGATCCGCTGGCCACCGAGGACGCCTGGCAGTTGCTCTACCACTGGTCCTATTGGCGTGGGGGGCCGATCTTCGCCGCGGCCCTTGGGGCTATTGACCTGGCCCTGTGGGACATCAAGGGCAAGGTGGCCGGCCTCCCGGTTTACCAACTGCTGGGAGGCCGATCACGCGAAGGGGTCGCCTGCTATGGCCACGCCTATGGGCGAGATCCCGCCGAGGTCGAAGAGGACGTGCGTCGGTTCCTGGAAAACGGGTATAAGTACGTCCGGGCGCAACTGCGAGGCGGCTACGGCGGCTACGGAGGGCCGGGGATGGTCAGGCATGAGCCTTCCACCCAGCCCAACATCCCAGGCACCGATTTCTTCACCCCGACTCCATATCTGATTAGCACGGTTAGACTCTTCGAGCATCTGCGCAAAGCCCTCGGCGAGGAAGTTGAGCTCCTCCACGACGTGCATGAGCAACTGACCCCCATCGAGGCGGCCTGGCTGGCCAAACGGCTGGAGCCGTATCGCCTCTTCTTCCTGGAGGACCCCCTCCGCCCAGAGCACAAGGAGAGCTTTCAGCTCGTCCGCGCCGCCTCCACTACTGCCATCGCCATGGGCGAGCTCTTCACCTCCCGCTGGGACTGCCTGCCGCTCTTCCAGAAGCAGTGGATAGACTTCATTCGCATCGCGCCCATCCACGTGGGAGGGATCACCGAGGCCAGGAAGATCTGTGCTCTGGCCGAGACGTTCCAGATCCGTACCGCCTTCCACGGCGCCGCCGATATCGGCCCCATTGGCCAGGCGGCCGCTGTGCACTTAGACCTGGCCATCCCCAATTTCGGCGTGCAGGAATGGGTGACCTTTCCCGATCTGGTGCACGAGGTCATGCCGGGGGCCTGCGTCTTCCGCGCCGGATATGCCTACCCCCACGAGAGGCCAGGGTTGGGTGTAGACATCAACGAAGAGCTGGCGAAGCGATACCCCTATCAGCGGGCCTACATGCCCATCGTCCGCCGGGTGGACGGCAGCATGCATGTCTATTGACAGTGGCCACTGCGGAGGTGTAGCGAGGAGGGAGCTCCCATGCGCGGCGTTCTTCTCCCGGGCAATCGTCAGGTGCTCGTTCAAGATTTCCCCGACCCACAGCCAGGTCCTCGGCAGGTCGTGGTTCGAATGGATGAGACAGGGGGATAGGGTGACACGGTGACACGGAGATTCGTCCTGTCTCCGCGTCTCATCGTCTCCGTGTCTCCCCTTCCCCTTGTCTCCTTGTCACAGAGGCGGACACCGCCAAAACGGGCAAGATCATCATCGAGCTTGATGGCCAGAACAGGGTGTGAATGATCATCATGCACACAACTTCAACTCGCGTGCGGCCCTCACCTCGTCCAGCCGGCGCACCGGTGCCCGATGCGGCGCAGCGTGCAACAACTCCGGATCCGCGCGCGCCTCTTCTGCGATCTTCAACATCGCCTCCACGAACGCATCCAGCGTCTCCCTGCTCTCCGTCTCCGTCGGCTCGATCATTAACGCCTCCGGCACGATCAGCGGGAAGTACATCGTCGGCGGGTGGAAGCCGTAGTCTATCAGCCGCTTGCAGATATCCAGCGCCCGCACCCCCGGCGCCCCTTCAATCCGGCCCTGCGCCACGAACTCGTGCATGCAAGTGCGATCCCCGTATGGGATGGGATAGACCCTCTTGAGCCGGGCTTGCAAATAGTTGGCGTTGAGCACCGCGTTCTCGGCCACGGCGCGCAGCCCCTCGGCCCCCAACAGGCGGATGTACGTGTACGCCCGCACCAGCACGCCGAAGTTGCCCCAGAAGCTCTTGACGCGGCCGAGGCTCCGCTCCGGCATCCGCCACACGTAGCGTGGCCCTTCCTCGGTCATCTCCCGATCCACGATCGGGCCGGGCAGGTAGGGCGCCAGCCGCTCGACCACGCCCACCGCGCCGGAGCCAGGACCGCCGCCACCATGGGGGGTGGAGAAGGTCTTGTGCAGGTTGTAGTGCAGGACGTCAAACCCCATCTCGCCTGGCTTGCAGATGCCCAAGATCGCGTTGAAGTTGGCGCCATCGCCGTAGACCAGGCCGCCTGCCTCATGGACCAGCCGGGTAACTTCCAGCAGGTGTTCGTCGAACAGGCCTAACGTGTTGGGGTTGGTGAGCATCAAGCCTACCACCCGGTCGTCCAGGTTCGCCTTGAGCACCTCCAGGTCCACGTTGCCCCGGCGATCCGACGGGATCTCCACCACCTCCAGGCCCGACATCGTGGTCGAGGCCGGGTTGGTGCCGTGGGCTGAATCGGGGACCAGCACCCTGGTCCGCTGCACCTCGCCTCGATCGTACAGGTACTTGCGCATCATGAGGACGCCCGTGAGCTCGCCGTGGGCCCCCGCTGAGGGCTGTAACGTCACCGCGGCGAAGCCGCCGATCTCGGCCAGGTAGGCTTGCAGCTCGTACATGAGCGCCATCGCCCCCTGGACCGTGGATGGGTCCTGCAGCGGGTGAAGGTGGGCAAAGCCCGGCAGGCAGGCGGCGACCTCGTTCACCTTGGGGTTGTACTTCATCGTGCAGGAGCCCAGCGGGTAGAAACCGACGTCCACGGCATAATTCATCTGCGAGAGGCGCACATAATGGCGGACCAGGTCCACCTCGGCCACCTCGGGCAGCGGCAAATCCTCTCGTGTCCAACCGGCCGGGATCTCCGTCTCTGGCACGTCCAGCGGCGGCAACGAGACTCCCACTCGGCCCGGCGAAGAGATCTCGAAAATCAGCGGCTCCCTCATCGCTCCCCCTCCTGCCCCGCTACCTCGCGCAGTGCCGTCACCAGGTCGTCAATCTCCTGCCGCGAGTTCACCTCGGTCACGCACAGCAGCATGTGCCCGGCCAGCTCCGGGTACTCCGGCCCCAGGTCGTAGCCGCCGATGATGCCCCACTCGTCCAGCAGATACCGGTTGATCTCCGCAACAGGTTTCGGGCACCGGATCACGAACTCGTGGAAGAAATCGCCCGACCACAGCGCGTATCCGGGCAGCGCGGCGATCTGGGCCGCCGCGTAGTGTGCCTTGTAGTAACACAGCTCGGCCACGCGCCGCAGCCCTTGTCGGCCCAACGCCGACAGATACACCGCCGCCGCCAGCGCATTGAGCGACTGGTTGGTGCAGATGTTGGACGTGGCCTTGCCCCGACGGATGTGCTGCTCGCGCGTGTTCAGCGTCAGCACATAGCCCCGCTGCCCATCGAGGTCCACCGTCTCGCCCACGATGCGGCCACTGGAACGACGCACGTGTTCCATCCGGCAGGCGAAGAAGCCCAGATACGGCCCGCCGAAGCTGAGTGGGCTCCCCAGCGCCTGTCCCTCGCCCACGACGATGTCGGCCCCCCAGGCCCCCGGTGGCTGTAACAGCCCCAGCGCGATAGGGTTGGCGAC
>DAOUAJ010000100.1:0-5154 GCA_034433615.1 Anaerolineae bacterium
CCCACCTGGAGCCGGAGATCCTGCTGGTGGACGAGGTGCTGGCCGTGGGGGACGCAGCGTTCCAGAAGAAGTGCCTGGGGAAGATGGGGGATGTGGCAAGGGAAGGGCGGACGGTGTTGTTTGTGAGCCATAATATGCCGGCCATTCTAGGGCTTTGTCAAAGGACCATCTTTCTTGATGCAGGACAGATACAGACTGACGGGGAAACACAGAAGGTGGTAGAGACCTACCTGGGTATTGGGGCCGCAGGGACGGCAGAGAGAGTTTGGCACTTCGAAGGGGCTCCCGGAAATCACATCGCCAAACTAAGGGCGGTACGAGTGCGCAACTCTGAGGGCAGTGTCGTTCCTGATCACTACCTGTCGAAACCCATTACTTTGGAAGTCGAGTTTTGGTGTCTGAAGTCTGGTGTAAGGCTAAATCCAGCATTCCATGTCTATAATTCACTGGGTGTTTGTGTCTTCGCAACAGCCAACTTGGAGGGAGATGAGTGGAGTGATGCTATCTATCAGCCAGGCCTCTATCGGGCCACATGTGTGATTCCACCAAACTACCTCAATGATGGAATATATCGCGTCTCTGCAATCATAGTTAAGGACGTTACGCTCGTGATGGCGCGAGAAGAGGAAGTGGTTTCTTTCCAGGTTCATGATGATGGAGTAGGCCGAGGCGATTACACAGGGGGATGGATTGGTGTCGTTCGACCTCTTTTGCCGTGGACCATAGAGAGAGCGTAGAGGAGGTCTGCCATGAAAGTCGTTATCCTCTGCGGTGGCCTTGGCACCCGCCTGCGCGAGGAAACGGAATTCCGGCCTAAACCATTGGTAGAGATAGGTGGGCGTCCCATCCTTTGGCACATTATGAAAATTTACGCCCACTACGGATTCCGAGACTTTGTGCTCTGTCTTGGCTACCGTGGCAACATGATAAAAGAATACTTCCTGAATTATGAGGCAATGAACAACGACTTTACAATCTGTCTCGGTCGTCGGAATCACATCGTTTATCATAACGCCCACAAAGAACAAGATTTCCACGTCACGTTGGCTGATACTGGCTTGGAGACAATGACAGGGGGGCGGGTGAAGCGGGTTGAGAAGTACATTGACGGAGATACCTTCATGGTGACCTATGGTGACGGAGTAGCCGATTTAGATGTTCAAGCGCTGGTAGAACATCATCGCTCTCACGGTAAGTTGGCCACTGTAACAACAGTGCGACCTTTCTCCTATTATGGGTTGCTGGATTTGGATGCGAATGGCTCAGTGGTTCGGTTCCGCGAGAAGCCGCGAATAGATGATTGGATAAGTGTCGGGTTCTTCGTCTTCAACCGCGGGGTGTTCGACTATTTGGACGAGAACTGCATATTGGAACGAGAACCTTTGGAGAACCTTGCGAAGGACGGTCAGTTGGTCGCGTATCGTCACACAGGCTTCTGGCATGCGATGGACACTTATCGCGACTTCCTGAAGTTGAACCAGTTGTGGCAAGAAGGGCGTGCTCCGTGGAAGATTTGGGAATGACAGAGTCGTTCTGGCAGGACCGTCCAACCCTGGTAACCGGCGCCACAGGCCTCTTGGGCAGTTGGCTGGTACAGCGCTTGCTTGACCTGGGAGCGGATGTGGTCTGCCTGGTTCGTGATTGGGTGCCACAGAGCGAGTTGGTGCGTGCTCGTCTGATCGAACAGGTGAAAGTGGTACGTGGCGATGTCCGTGATCAGGCACTCTTGGAACGGATCCTGGGCGAGTATGAGATTGATACGGTGTTCCATCTGGCTGCGCAAACTATCGTGAGCATTGCCAACCGCAATCCCGTTTCGACTTTTGAGACAAATATCCAGGGCACCTGGGTGTTGTTGGAGGCATGCCGTCGCAGCCCGACCGTAAGACAGATCATCGTAGCCTCGTCAGACAAGGCTTATGGAGATTGCAAGAAGCTGCCCTACGATGAAGAGACACCTTTACGGGGTCGGCACCCCTACGATGTCAGTAAGTCGTGCGCTGATCTGCTTGCGCAGGCCTATGCTGTGACCTATAGCCTGCCGGTGGCAATTACTCGCTGTGGGAATCTTTACGGTGGTGGGGACCTGAATTGGAATCGCATCATTCCCGGTACCATTCGATCTGTGCTACGCGGTCAGCGTCCTATCATCCGCTCTGATGGGCACTATGTGCGGGATTATTTCTATGTAGAAGATGCTGCTATCGCTTACATGCTTCTGGCGGAGCAGTTAGCCCAGCGTCAGGAGTTATGCGGTCAGGCATTCAACTTCTCGAATGAGACTCCAGTGGCGGTGCTCGACCTGGTACAGCGTATTCTGACCTTGATGAATTGCAACTTCAAGCCCGATATTCGCAACGAGGCAACTAACGAGATCCGTGACCAGTATTTGAATGCAGAAAAGGCGCGTCGAATCTTGGGATGGAAGCCCTTGTTTACGCTGGATGAAGGGTTGCAAGCTACAATCGAGTGGTATCGCAACTTCTTTCAAAGAGATGTGCTGCGATAACAATATGCTACCTGGAGGGGTTCTGTGAAACACGTTGTTACTGAGCGCTCCACTTGCCGTGTCTGTGGCTCAAATAGGCTTGTGTGCTTTCTTGAACTGCCCGATATGCCTTTGACAGACGAATTTCTGCGCGAAGACGAACTCGGCACTGAGTTCCTGTGGCCGATCAGAGTATACTTCTGTGAGGATTGCTACCTGACCCAAACATTGCATGACGTGAGCGCACAAGAGTATTATCGGGATTACCAGTATTCAGTAGCCTTGTCGCCATTTGCCCAACGTTTCATGCGACGGCTTGCTGAGAGCGTGTGGCTACAATATGGCTTGCAGCCCGGGGATGTTGTGGTCGAAGTTGGCAGCAGCGATGGTGCTCAATTGGGTTACTTCCAGGCACTGGGGGCGAGGGTGTTCGGTTTTGAACCCTCAGCTTCATTGGCTCAAGCATCCCGCAGGCGAGGCGTTCGTGTAGCTCAATGCCTTTTCGATGAGCAGGCTGGTAAACACATCCCCGCTGAGCTGTTGCCAGCGCGAGTTATCCTGTTGACCTACACCTTTGATCATTTGCCTGACCCGATGAGCTTCCTGAGTGCAGTGCGAGAGGTGTTTGACGCTGAGCGTGGCGTTTTGGTGATAGAAGTACATGATTTGGAAAAGATCATGAAGCGACGTGAGTTCTGCCTATTTGAACACGAGCATACCGCATACTATACGGCGGCGACCTTGCAGACGGTATTGCGTCGGGCTGGCTTCGAGATGATTGGTATTGACCTGGTGCCAGAAGTCGAGCGGCGAGGCAACTCCCTGTTGATAGCAGCTGCTTTGCAGGGATCTGCTTTCGCAGCTCAAATGTTGCCGACACTCTCGCTAAGCCCTCTCGATATTGCAGAGCCGTATGTTGCTTTCGGACGCTCTGTGCAGAACAGCCTGCTGAACTTCCGGAATGTGATCCAGGACAAGCGTCAAGAAGGGGTACGCTTGGCAGGCTATGGAGCTGGTGGGCGTGGCGTAATGACCATGGCGGCCGCTGCACAGCCGGGAGACTTCGCTTATGTGTGCGACAAAAACCCTGCATTTCACGGCCTCTACACGCCTGGGAGCCATGTGTTGGTTGACAGCCCTGAGCGTCTCCTCTCCGATCCAGTAGACGAAGTGGTCGTGTTTTCCTATGGATACTTCCGTGAGATTCACGATGAGTTGACAGAGTTCAGAACTCGCGGTGGGCAACTGATTTCATTGCTGGATCTGCTTTAGGGAGTATGAGCATATGCCACGTGTTTTGCTAACCGGCGCCACAGGTTTTATTGGCTCACACGTGATTCGATGCTTGTTGGCACGTGATTGTGAGATAATGATCCTCATGCGGCCCCAGAGTGACCCGTGGCGGATTGCTGATGTGTTGCCTCATCTACATGTAATCCATGCAGACTTAGCCGATGTGTCTAACGTGGCTGATGACATTTGTGCTTTTGCTCCCGACGTGACGGTACATTTGGCTTGGTATGGCGTTGGAAACCGCCACCGCAATGATCCACAGCAAGTTAGCAACATAAGTGCTACCCTGAATCTACTCGATGTTGCCCATAGGGCTGGAACCCACAGCTGGATTGGACTCGGATCCCAGGCGGAATACGGTGTCTACAATAGGGCTATCAGTGAGGATACGCCAGCGAACCCAACAACACTGTACGGTGTAGTCAAACTTAGCACTTGTCTGCTGACGCAGCGGTTGTGTCGTATCTACGGTATGCGCTGGGTCTGGCTGCGCCTTTTCTCTTCTTATGGCCCCGGTGATCATCCAGGGTGGATGATCCCGTATGTGATCCTGACCCTGCTGCGAGGTGAGCGGCCGGCTCTCACTGCTGGTGAGCAACGTTGGGACTACCTCTTCGTGGAAGACGTTGCAGAGGCGATCTGTTCCGTCATGGTCAAGTCGAATGCTCAGGGTGTCTTCAACCTGGGTTCAGGCGAAGCTCATACTGTGCGCAGTATTGTGGAACGCATACGAGACCTGATTGACCCCAGTTTGCCTCTGGGCTTCGGGGAAATACCCTACCGGCCCGATCAAATTATGCACTTGCAGGCTGACATTACCCGTCTGCGGCAAGCAACCGGTTGGAAGCCAATGGTGAGTCTTGATGAAGGATTGAAGCATACTATAGACTGGTATCGCGCAAACGGGGTACGTCATGTCTGACCTGCGTTGCCGTCTTTGCGGATCGGTGCGACTTCTAATACGCATGACACTGGAAAATGCGCCACGCAATATCCAGCGCTTGCTCACAACAGATCAGCTGGCAATGGACTCGCCGATCACGCTGGTTGTATGGCAATGCGAAAAATGTGGACTGGTACAGCTTAACGACATGCTTGGGCCAAAGGACTATGAAGGTTATTTAATGACAGTCAGCCATTCTCCGCAGATGAATGCCTTTCAACGGTCTCAGGCTTTCGATTTTGTCGCCAGGTTCAATCTGGTTGGCAAACGGATCATCGAGATTGGATGTGGAGACGGCAACTATCTTCGTTATCTTCACGAAGCTGGCGCCATACCATACGGAATCGAGCCTTCTGCGCGTTTTTGCAAACTGGCAAGCCGATGGGGCTTTCCGATTTGGCAAGGATATGTTGGAGGCCGGTCACGTATC
>DAOUAJ010000101.1:0-10182 GCA_034433615.1 Anaerolineae bacterium
CCCCTCCGGAAAAGCTTTTTTCAAGCTCTTTCACCTGCTGACTGGGGCCTGAGATTACCCCTTGAGGCCCCAGCTAGGCAGGTAGGAGGCTTAAAAGGGCCATTCTGCAGAGGGGGAGTCCCCTCCGCACCACCCCTTCAGGGGCATCTGTCCGTCCCTGAACTCTACATATTAAGAGAACGCAAGGTAGGACACCGGATGGATGAGTATGTAGTGGAAGCCGAAGGCCTGACCCGCCGCTTTGGCGAGCTTACCGCTGTAGACACGTTGGATCTGCGCGTGCCGCGCGGCCACCTCTTTGGGTTGGTGGGACCGGACGGCGCCGGTAAGACCACCACCATCCGTATGTTGTGTGCCATCCTGCGGCCCACAGCCGGCACTGCTCGCGTGGCCGGCTACGATGTCGTGCGCGAGGGTGGTCGAGTTCACGCGCACGCCGGTTATATGTCGCAGCGCTTCAACCTCTACGGCGATCTCACGGTGGAGGAAAACATCCGCTTTTTTGCCGAAATCTTTGGCATTCCCCCGAGCCAACGAGAGGAGCGCATGGCGGAGTTATTGGTCTTCGCCGGGTTGGAACCATTTCGCCGTCGCCGGGCCGAACACCTCTCAGGTGGGATGAAGCAAAAGCTGGCGCTGGCCTGCACGCTGATCCACGAGCCGGATGTGCTCATGCTGGACGAGCCCACCACAGGCGTGGACCCGGTCGCTCGCCGCGATTTCTGGAAGATCCTCTACACCCTGGTGGGCCGTGGCGTGACCATCCTGGTCAGCACGCCGTACATGGACGAGGCCGAACGGTGCAACACGGTCGCCTTCCTCTCCCGCGGCCGCCTGCTGGCAGTGGGCACACCCGACGAGCTCAAGCGGCGATTGCCCTGGCAGGTGCTGGCGCTGCGGGCGCGTCCTCAGGAGACAGCTCAGCGGATTGCTCAGGGCACGCCTGGCGTGGCCGACGTGGAAATCATGGGAGATGTTTTGCATCTGTTCGTAGCCAACGCGACGGCGATCTTGCCGGTTCTAGAGGACAACCTGGCCAAAGGCGGCGTGGAGGTGCGCACTCTGCGCCAGGTGCCACCGTCTATGGAAGACACTTTCATGTGGCTGATCCAGGAGATGAGAGACAACTCCTCTAGCGAGGACAGGCCCCCTAGCGAGGACAGGCGATGAACCAGGGGTACGCAGTGGAGGTCGAAGGGTTGACCCGGCGCTTTGGCGAGTTCACAGCCGTGGATGCCGTCTCCTTTCGCATCCGGCAGGGTGAGGTATTTGGCTTCCTGGGGCCTAACGGCGCGGGTAAGACGACCACCATCCGCATGTTGTGCGGCATCCTGCCCCCCAGCGAGGGGATCGCCCGCGTCCTGGGCATTGATGTGGCGCGACGCCCTGATCAGGTCAAGCAACGGATTGGCTACATGTCGCAACGCTTCTCGCTGTACGAGGATCTCACGGTGCGCGAGAATCTGGAGTTTTACGCGGGGGTATACCAGGTGCCGCGTCGGGAGCGAGCCAAGCGTGTGCGTGAGCTGATCGAGATGGCCGGGCTGACTGGGCGGGAGCGTGAGCTGGCGGGTCACCTGTCCGGCGGGGTGCGCCAGCGGCTGGCGTTGGGGTGCGCCATCGTACACCAGCCGCCCATCCTTTTCCTGGACGAGCCGACCAGCGGAGTGGATCCGGCCTCGCGCCGGCGCTTTTGGGACATGATCTACGCGTTCGCCGCGCAGGGGGTCACGGTGATGGTCACCACGCACTACATGGACGAGGCCGAGCGTTGCCACACCGTCGGGCTCATCCACCAGGGGCGGTTGGTGGCGTTGGGCGCACCGGATGATCTGAAGACCACGCACATGCGCGGGCAAATCCTGGAGATTAACTGCGATCTGCCGATGTCGGCGATAGATGTGCTGATGTCGCTGCCGGTCGTGCAGGAAGTGGCCCTGTACGGGCTGCTCCTGCACGCCACGGTGACCGACGCGGCAACAGCGGCTGGCCCCATCCTCGCCGCCCTCGCCGCAGCCGGCATCACTGTACGCTCATTGGAGCCAGTCCCGCCCACGTTGGAGGACGTGTTCATTTCCTTGATTCGCGCCGGATAGGACCATGATCGCCATAACCGCCGAAGGTCTCATGACCGAGGCAAAACGGCTCGGTCGGGAGACCTTCGCTCATCACGGGGGTCAGTAAGCCGCGAGGCGGGCCGGATTTGCCGTGCAGACGGGATGGCCAGTGTGTGTTGACGAGCCGTCTCGAACCCCCTATAATAAGAACGTCGTTGTTTTTGCCTGCGATCTGTTCGTACTGTGCAAGGGAGGAACTCCATGAGCCGCTCGTTAATTCTGCTCATCCTGGTGATGGGGGTGTTGCTGGCCGGTTGTGTCACCATGAGCCCTGGGCAATTAGCCCAATATTCGGCGGCCCTCGCCACCAATGTGGCTGTCAGCCAGGCTACCGTGTACGCCATGGCTACCGAGGCTGTGGCCCTGGCTGAGACCGCCACCGTCACGGCTTTACTCGCGCTAACGCCTACGCCTACGGTTACCAGCACCCCCACACCGTCTCCCACTTCTACGCCGACACCGGTGCCGACTGCCACACCCACACCGACCGTTACTGTTTCTCCCACGCTGACCCCCATTCCTACACCGCAGCCGGAGGCGTTCGTCCGCGTCACCGGCAATGTGAGGGTTAACGTGCGCTCTGGCCCCGGGTTAGCCTGGGAGCCTTTCACGACCATCCCCCCTGGCCAGGACTTTCGCATCATCGGCACGAATGAAGCTCGCTCCTGGTGGCGTATCTGCTGCGTGGACAGCGATAAGACAGGGTGGGTGAGCGGGCAGGTGGTCACCGCGTATGGAGAATTGGACGTGATACCTGTCATCCCGCCCGCCTTGCCCGAAGATCTATCTACCACCTGGCGCATCCGCTGGGAATGCTACTCCCCAGGCTGCAAATTCGAGGCTTGTGAGGGGCAAAGTGTCGCCAAAGTGCGCAAAGTGCTGAACGAGCGCTGGCTAGAGATAGAGCGGAAGGCCACCTGGGAAGGCCAGTGCGGCGAGCCCTCGACATGGATCGTGCAGGTAGATCGCTACAGTGGTGAGGAGAGGACGCTGCCGGGAGGAGAGCCGCTCTTCCGTTTCTTCGAAGGTTGGGCGAACCTGGGAGAGGCCAATAACGTTTTTGTCAGAGATGAAGAGAAGATTCCTGTGTGGTGCACGACACCCCGCTCACGTGAAGAAGAGCAGGGCGATGGATGGACGGTGATTTTCGAGGGTGAAGCTTGTTATGACTTACGGAGCGGGATGCTGCTCACTATAAGCTACACCAAGCGGTGGCTGTTCACGGGCACTTTCGAGGGGAAGCAGTACGAGCGCCAGTACTTTGGAGACTACGAAGTGTATAAGCAGACTCTAAAGGAGACCAACGTCACACTCAGCCCACCTCAATAGAAATAGTCCAACCGCCGCGATGGCATCACCTTTCCCAGTGATGGAAGACAACAGGCCCGGGCTATGGCCCGGGCCTGTTTGATTCTGCGGTCGTACTGTCAGCACACGCGGGGGAAAGTCGGTCGCTTTGATTCTGACTACTTTTCGGTGTAAGGCTGTCCATTCACCCAGACGCGAACGTTGTCGAAGTAGGCGTTAGTGTTCTCAGCCAGCGGGCTGTGGACTTGCAGGAAGATCATCATGCGCCCTTCAGGCCCTGCCTTGATGGCGGGGCTCCTCAAAGGCAGCCACTGTCCGTGGTTAGGGCCATTCACCCATACGGCGTCATTGTCATCCGCTTTGACGCCCAGCGCCACCCAATCATAGGTCCAGACCTCACCACCATGCTTGCCGCCGTGGTCGTACAGCAGATACATGACCTCAACGACCACCTCAGCTCCGGGTGTCACATAGAAGGTGCGCGAGGCGCCAGCCTCGAACGGGACGCTGCCGGCGATCTTGAGAGAGTAGCTGCCGTCGTATGGTGCCTCATCCTTGTGAACCTGCTCCCGGTCGAACGTGACGTTCTTAGCCCCCTGGTAAGCGTAGAGGCCCCACTTATGTGGGACAGATGTCCAGGTCTCGCCGTACCAGTTGTCGAACGTCTCGAAGAAGGGGCCAGGATTGAGGTCATTACGCAGGACGCCACCTGTGGCCCAGGCATTGGTGTTGGCTGGATAATCCTTGGCCGGGCCATGTCCAACGATTGAGGAATGATCTGTGCCCCATGCTACCTCCTCGGCGTGGGCAACCATAGCCGGGGAGGGCAGTGAGGCGATGCTGTTCACCCATGCTTGCAATTCAGCATCGCCGGGGTTAATAGTAGGGATAGGCCGGTCTACCCGAGGCGGTGTGATCGGGGTTGCCTGCGCGCCCCCAGCCGTTAAGGCAATCACCAGCACGCCAACGAGCAACGCGGCGAAGAGTATCCTTCTGGATTGCATTTTTCTCCTCCTTTGTGATACTCAGATCACGAGGACAAAGGGGGCGGTGTGCTGACTCGACCCTATCACTGAACAGGGTGTGAAGAAACTCACCCCGTTGCTCACCAATTCATGCTGTCCACGAACGATATCACGAAGAGCCAACCAAAATCGGTGTGTCAGATCACCTAATGAGGAGACAGAAGCAACCTGGCTATTTGTTTATCCCATTATAACAGCAAAATCGCGATTCGTCAATCTATTTTGGGCGAGCGTTAAGAGCTTGGGACAGGTTGTCGAATGGCCTTTGGGGGCAAACCCAGGATACGCGCCCGCCTGATTTTGGCGATGGGCATGGCCGGCCAACTCCAGTGGGCACTTGCCCCGAATGTCCAGCTCCCGTCCTTTCACCGGCCGGTTGTCTTCGATCTTCAAGTAACGAGTAAACGGGGGAGGGAACTTCTCGTCCCTCATTGCCTCATCACCCTGGCCCCTCGTCTGAGAAGCCCGTCCTGGCCGATAGCCCATTCGGGCCACAAGCCTGCACCCTTCGCCGTTCAGAAGGGTGTAGCCCATGCGGGCCACAGGCAGGCCAAGGATGACAAGGGCAGACTGACCAGCGGCTCCCTGGCCCCTGGCCTGCACGACGTCCAGGGCAAGCAGGGCAAGCTCGTTGCCTTATGCGGGGCTTTGACAAAGGCTGGACCCGATGTTAGGATAGCGGGCAACGAACCGGAGGGAGTCACCATGAGCTGTTTCTATCCTGCGAACCGTGAACCGTTAACCCCGTCCATGTTCGTGCCGTTGCCTTTGGGTGCCGTCAGGCCGCGTGGCTGGCTGCTGCGGCAACTGCGCATCCAGGCGGACGGGCTGACCGGCCACTTAGACGAGTTTTGGCCGGATGTGGGGCCTAATAGCGCCTGGCTGGGTGGCACTGGGGAGGCATGGGAGCGTGGCCCGTACTACTGCGACGGGCTGGTACCTCTGGCGTTCTTGTTAGAAGACGAGATTTTGCTGACCAAGGCCCGCCGTTGGATAGAGGCGATGCTCGCGAGCCAACGCGAGGACGGCTGGTTTGGCCCGCCGCAGAACAAGGACTCCTGGCCCTTGATGGTCGCACTTAAGGTGCTGACTCAGTACCACGAAGCAACAGGGGATGAGCGCGTTCTGGCCTTGATGCGCCGTTACTTCCGGCACCAGCTTGATGCTCCGACCAACATGCCGCCAGACACCTGGCGCGGCGTCCGTTACGCCGACAACGTCCTCTCCATTTACTGGCTGTACAACCGCACAGGCGAACCGTGGTTGCTTGATCTGGCAGCTCGCCAATACGGGGCTGGCTTCGACTGGATCGAGTGGCTCTACCGCTTTCCCTGGCGGGCGAAGATCGAGCCGTTTGCCTTCCGTCATGAGCACCATGTGGTCAACGTGGCGATGGCGATCAAGAATCCGGCCGTGTGGTACCAGCAGAGCCATAGTGAACGTCATCGGCAGGCCGTTTATGTAGCCTTGGAAAATCTGGATCGCTACCACGGCCAGGCGACGGGGCTGTTTACCGGCGATGAACATCTGGCCGGCCTCGACCCCACCCAGGGCACTGAGCTGTGCGCAGTGGTGGAATTCATGTTTTCGTTGGAGAACCTGATCGCCATCCTGGGTGATCCCATCTTGGGTGATCGGCTGGAGAAGCTGGCGTACAACGCGCTGCCGGCGGCTTTCACGCCCGACATGTGGGCTCACCAGTACGATCAGCAGGCTAACCAGGTACTATGCACCGTGGACGAGCGTCACTGGACCAATAACGGCTGGGATTCCAACATCTTTGGACTGGAGCCTAACTTTGGCTGCTGCACGGCCAACATGCACCAAGGCTGGCCCAAGTTTGTCAAACATCTATGGATGGCGACGCCTGACGGCGGGCTGGCGGCTGTGGCCTATGGCCCATCCCAGGCACGGGCCATCGTGGGAAGTGGCATCCTGGTGACAATTGTGGAAGAGACAGAGTATCCCTTTGACGGCGCTGTTCGTCTACAGATTATGAGCGACGTGCCCACAGTCTTCCCCTTACGGTTGCGCATCCCTGCCTGGACTGCTGATGCTTACGTGCGGGTAGGGCAATCTGCACCACAGGCTGTGCGAGCGGGGAGCTTCTACACGATCGAGTGCACCTGGCAATCCGGCGATGAAGTGGAGCTACTCTTACCGATGGCCATTCGGGCCACTACCCGGTTTCGTAACGCTATCAGCCTGGAGCGCGGCCCATTGGTCTTCGCGTTGAAGATCGCGGAGGAATGGAAGCAAATCGGCGGAGAGATACCGCACGCGGATTGGGAGGTACGTCCGCTCTCGTCGTGGAACTATGGGCTGATTGTCAATCGGGCTTGCCCCGGGCGGTCGGTGACGGTGACGACCCGACCTGTCGGCACTGTACCTTTCCATCCAGACCAGGCACCGGTACAGTTAAAGGTGAAGGGACGCCGCATCCCTGACTGGCAATTAGTGAAGAACTCGACCGGTCCGGTGCCTGTAAGCCCCGTTGACTCAACTGAGCCAGTGGAAGAACTGGAACTGATCCCCTACGGCAGTACCAACCTCCGCATCGTCGAATTTCCCGAAGTGCTAGGTGGTGAGTAGCTTAAAATCGGTCGCGAGGGCAAGCTCCGTTCCGCTATATGCCCGACCGCGAACGGTGATCTCCTGGAGAACGGGTGGCAGTAGGACTATCTTACTACATCGTGTCAGGTGTGAAGGACTTGCGCATTGGTGGTGGGAAGAGTATTCTTAGAGTGATCGTCTGTAAGTCGCTTAAATGGGAAGCTCAGATGATTTAGATGCCTATTTTTCCCATTTCTGTGGGAGGATTGAGTGGAAATCCAAAAAACGGCACGCTAGCCTGCAAGTTATTGGCGCAAAGACTGCTGCTGGTAGCTGGAGGTTGGAATGTTGCATCGCGGCCAGGTGGTCGGCGTGACTTGTGGAGCGTAAGATGGCCAGGCACATCCTCTTCGTCGGCAAGAGTGACTCGGTACTGGACCCCATCTGGCCGCGCCTGGAGTCTCGCGGGATGCGCGTTACGCTGGCTGCCAGCCAGCGCAGTGCCATTGAACATGCCCGTAAACGGTCGCCTGACCTGATCATCATTGATGGCACGGTTTTTCTCTCAAGCAAACGCTTGTGCCGTTCCTTGCAGCGCGTATCGCCCCACAGCGCGGTCATCCTCCTGGCTGATGAGCACGGTCAGCCTGACGATGTGCCCTGCGATCTGCAATTGCGGAAACCGTTTACAGCACGTAAGTTAATCACCCGCATTGATAAGGTCCTGGAGCAACATGCGCCTAAATTGCTTCGGGTAGGATCGCTGGTGTTGGACCTGGCTACGCGAACGGTGCAGGGGGCCCGGGGGGAGCAGAAGCTCACGCCGAAGGAATGTGCGATTCTGGCAATGCTCATGGAGCACCCGGGCGAAGTGATAAGCCGACAACAGTTGATGGAGTCAATCTGGAAGACTAGCTATCTGGGCGATACTCGCACATTGGAGGTGCACGTATACTGGTTACGTCAGAAGGTCGAGGCAGACCCTGACACTCCACGATATATCATCACGGTACGCGGCCAGGGTTATCGCCTTAACGTGCCCTCGTCTGAGAAACGACGAGGGCAGGCCCAATAGCCGATAAATACGCGGTTGTCCGTCCTTTTTGATCAACAACACAGGCCGACCCGACGAAGCGGGTCGGCCTGTTGCTGTGACACTCAGGCCTGGCGGAGATTGGACAATCAAAGGCCAATCTAACCAGCAGACCGGTCTGATCGTATCCACCGTCAACTTTTGAAGTCGCACTGCGCGAGCGCGGGATCTTTGCCTGTCTAAGCCTTCTGGATTGCCTGATTCAAGGCGCGCATCAAGCGGGATTTACGCCGCGCCGCGTTGTTGCGATGGATGACCCCCTTCTCAGCAGCCTTATCGAGCGCGCTGATGGCCTGCCGTATAACTTTGGGAGCCTCGTTCAGAGCGTTCGCTTCGATTGCGCGCCGTGCATTCTTCACATACGTACGCGCCCGACCGCGAATAATGCGATTGCGGACGCGTCTGCGCTCGGAACTCCGAATACGCTTCAATGCGGACCTGTGATTCGCCACCTGGTTTCCTCCTTAAGTCAGAACACTCCTTTCACGATCATTTATTATATCTACCTACCCTGTTTTTGTCCAATCTGTGTGACCAGCGTCACGCGGGACCGGGTCTCCCGGGCTACGTCGTGCATGGCGGCCTCTACCAGCGGGTAGGCCAGCCACACGGAGGCGGCTCCGAATAGTCCTCCGGTGACGGTCCGCAGCCACCAATTGCTCTCATGCAAGCCCAGCAGTTGGATCAGCCCATCTAGCCCTAGCGGGATCAGAAATAGTACGTAAAGCTTGAGCGGCAGCGCATGAAGGCGCCTGCCCCGGCGCAAGAGACTGTAAGCCAGGCCGGCCAACAGGATCGAGCCATAAATTGCCACATCCCGCTCGCAAAAAGCGGCCTTGTATCCGGTTATCTCGTTGCCGTAAAAGCCCCGACGCTGAAAGCGTGACAACCCCTTCGGCATACCGCGTGATTCGAGTTCCTCTACGGTGTAGACCGGCTTCTCCCCAAGGAGAAAATACGAACGTTCTGGAAGCTGGTGGCAGGTGGGCATGTACGCCAGGTAAATCAGCCGGGCCAACGTCGTCGCGCCAATGGCCAGCAAGAGCGGGGCGGCGATGGCCAACGCGAGGAACAATGCTACGACCGCGTTGAAAAGGGCCAGCCAATGGCAGGCGATGCCGTACACCAGTCGGTCAACGATAGTGACCCAGCGATTCGGCTCACTGACCGGGCGTGCACTCACATCCATCCCAGGGCCGTCTCCACCACCTGTCGCAGCTCATGCAGACTGATCGGCGCGAACAGGAACATCCCTTCCACGTCAATCACCGGGATCACGTGCTGGAATCGGGCGTATAACTGCTCGTCTCGTGTGATGTCCACCTTCTCAATGCCGAATCCGAACTCGGCCGCTAACTCTTCTAGCGCCTCCAGCGCCTCATCGCACAGAGGGCAGTCTGCTTTGCCATACAACGTTACGCGAATCATCTTAAAGAATGCGCTCCAGGTGCTTTTGCAACTGTTCGGGCGTGAGGATGCCTACCCAGCGCACCGCAATTGTGCCAGTGCGGTCAATGAAGATACTGCTGGGCAAGTTGCGGACCTGATATTGGCGAGACACCTCGCCGGCTGAGTCCAACACGACAGGAAAGGGCATGTCAAACTCGTCCACGAAGGGCTGCACCTGCTGGATCGTCTCCTCCACATTCACGGCCAATATGACCAGCCCGTGGCTCCGGTGGGCGTCGTGTGCTTTCACTAATTCTGGCATCTCCACGCGACATGGGCCGCACCAAGAGGCCCAGAAATTGATCAACACTGGCTGGCCGCGCAGATCGCTCAGTCGCACGCGTTTGCCGTCGGCGTAGACCATCTCGAAGTCCGGCGCGAGCTGCCCCGCCACCGGAGCGCTTGTCCCCGGCAGCGCGCGTCCTTCAGCGAACTGATCACCGGACGTGGGCATGGGCCGAACCCTCGGCCACAGTCGCTCGGCGGTCACGCTGATCGTCAGCAGAACCAACAATCCGATGGCGACGCGCGTCCAGACCATCGTGGCACGCGACGAGGTCGCCACGCCCGACGTGGCCGAAGATGCCTGAGGCGACGGTGCAAAGTTGCTCATGGGTTACCTCTGGACGGCTGATGG
>DAOUAJ010000102.1:0-5052 GCA_034433615.1 Anaerolineae bacterium
TCTCCCCCTCTCCTCACTCCTCCAACCCCATCACCACTTCCTCCAAGGTGTTCATCGCCTGATCCACCTGCTCCCTGGTGACGATGAGCGGGGGCAGGATGCGGATCACCTGATTGTGCAGCCCGGCCATGTAACAGAGCAACCCGCGCGTCAGGCAGCCGTCCAGCACGCGCTGAGCTGTCTCACCATCGGCCTGCCGGTCGCTGCCGGGCATAATGAACTCGACGCCGATCATGAGCCCTTTGCCACGCACGTCGCCGATGTGTGGACTGCGTGCCTTCAAGGCGTTCAGCCGATTCATGATCTGCTCACTTCGTTCCCGGCAGTTTTCGATCAGCCGCTCCTCGCGGATCGCCTGAATGGTTGCCACGGCGGCTGCACAGGAGATAGGGTTGCCGCCGAAGGTGGTACCATGCGCGCCTGGCTTCCACTCCCGCATCAGCCGCGATGGCGCCGCGACCGCGCTCAACGGGAACCCTGAAGCGATGCCCTTGGCGAGGGCGAAGATGTCGGGCGTGACGCCGAAGGTCTGGGCAGCGAACCACTCCCCGGTGCGGCCAAAGCCGGTCTGCACCTCGTCGAAGATCAACAAGATGCCGTGCCGGTCGCACCGCTCGCGCAGCCCGGCCAGGAATTCGACGGGCGGAACGTTGTAGCCCCCCTCACCCTGGATGGGCTCGACCACCAGGCAAGCCACCTGAGAGGGGTCAATCACGCGGGCGAACACGTCGTCCAGGTATGCCAGGGCCTCGCAGCCTGCGGCCGCAAGGCAACAACACTGATCCTCGCACGATTTCACCCGGCAGTGATAGCAATCGGCGAAGGGGACCACGTAGCAGGACGGCACGAACCCCTCGTAGTGCAGCCGGTATCTGGCCTTCGAGGTCGTCAGGCTCATCGTGCCGTAGGTGCGGCCGTGGAACCCGCCCATGAACGAGATCACCCCTGGCCGGCCGGTGACGTACTTGGCCAGCTTGACCGCGCCCTCCACCGCCTCAGTGCCGCTGTTGCCGAAGAAGAACATGTCCATCCCGCCAGGCAGGATTTCCCGCAGCGCTTCGCAGAGCCAAAACAGCGGCTCGTGTAGCGTCACCCCGACGGCGCTGTGGGTGAATTTCGCCATCTGCGCCTGAGCGGCTGCCAGTACTTTGGGGTGGCCGTACCCTGTATTGGCCGTAGCGATGCCGGACGTGAAATCGAGCACCTGGCGCCCATCGGCCAGGTGAAGATAGACCCCCTCGGCCCGCTCGACGGGCAGCAGAGGCCAATCCTGGGCCAGGCTGGGGGCAATGTAGTCGCCTACGCGAGCTGCCGCCTCTATGAAGCTGTACCGAATAGGCACGATTTTGCCTCCTTCAACGCAAGTGATAGCCATCAGTCGGTCGCGCGGGCGCTGGACGCTGACGGCTAAGAGCTGACAGCTAAAGTATCTGCCGAATGAACGCGCGCGTTCGCTCGTGCTGCGCGTCGGTGAAAATTTGCTCCGGATCGCCCTGCTCGATGATCTGCCCCTCGTCCATGAAGATCACCCGGTCGGCCGCGGCACGGGCGAAGCCCATCTCATGGGAGACGACAAGCATCGTCCGGCCCTCCGCCGCCAGTTGCTCCATCGTCTCCAGCACCTCGCCCACCTTCTCTGGGTCGAGCGCTGAGGTGGGCTCGTCGAAGAGCAGAAGGTCAGGTTCCATCGCCAACGCGCGGGCGATAGCCACGCGCTGCTGCTGGCCCCCAGAGAGCTGATGGGGATAACTGTCTAACTTATCGCCCAACCCGACTTTGATCAACTGTCGGCGGGCGATCTCCTCCGCCTCGCGCCGCGGCAGATTGCGCACCTTCTCCAGGCCGATGCTGACGTTGCGCAGTGCCTTGAGGTGCGGGAAGAGGTTGAAGCGCTGAAAGACCATCCCCATCTCGGTGCGCACGCGCGGCAGATCAATCCCGGGCCGGTTAATGTGCTCGCCCTTGACCCACACCTCGCCGCTGGTCGGCCACTCGAGCAGGTTAATGCACCGCAGCAGGGTGCTCTTGCCGGAGCCGCTGGGGCCGACGATGACCACGACCTCACCCTGGCGTACTTCCAGGCTGACACCCCGTAGGACGTGGAGATTGCCGAACCACTTGTGGATATCTATCAGTCGGAGCACGGCGCTATGCCACCCGCACTCGCCGCTCGATCCAGCCCAACGTGAGCGACGTGGAATAGGTTAGCAGCAGGTAAAGCAAGGCGACAACGATGAAGGTCTCGAACGAGGCGAAGGTCACCGAGCGAAGCTGCTGGCCGGTCTGGGTCAACTCCACTAGAGCGATGGCCGACGCGAGGGAGGAAGTCTTGATCAGCGTGGCCAGCTCATTGCCCAATGGCGGCAAGGCGATGACGAACGCTTGAGGTAAGATGATCCAGCGCAACGCTTTGAGGGGCGTCATGCCGATGGAGTAGGAGGCCTCCCACTGGCCGCGATCAATCGCCTGAATGCTCCCTCGTACGATCTCGGAGACATAGGCTCCGCTGTTGATTCCCAACCCAACCACGGCTGCCCAGAAGGAGTTCAGGTTGATGCCAAACGCCGGCAGGCCAAAGTAGATCAGGAAGAGCTGGACCAGCACTGGCGTGCCGCGGATGAACTCGATGTAGGCGATGGCCGCGGCGCGGATAGGGCGGAAGCTGGACAGCTTGGCGATGCCACCCAGCAGGCCCAGAATGATGCCCAGAGCAGCAGCTAACGCTGAGACTTCCAGCGTGATCAACAGACCGCGTAACAGGAATGGGAACTGGTTGAAGACGGGGGTAAAATCAAGGTGAATTGACATAGTTCATCAGCCATCGGCCGTCAGCTTTTAGCCGTCAGCCGTCAGCCGTCCAACGTAACCCGCTGCTGGCTGACGGCTGATAGCTGCTGGCTTGTCTGGCTACTGCTGTTTCTGCTGCACTGCCCGAATGGCTCCAAACCACTTCTCGACCATTTGGTCGTACTCGCCGCTGTCCTTGAGCTCCTTGAGTGCCTGATTGATGCCGTTCAGCAACTCCTGGTCTTCCAGACGGACAGCGATGCCGTTGAACTGGCGCTCTGTGCCTTCGAATTGCAGCTTTCCGCCGATCTTGAGCTCGGGGTGCTTCATGGTGTAGTCAATAGCGGTCGGTTCGTTGACGATGCAGGCATCGGCCCGGCCGGCTGATACTTCGAGGAAGGCATCAGTGAACTGCTGGAAGCGCTTCATGTTGACCCCTTCAATCTTGCTGGCTTGAATGTCACTGGTAGTGCCGGTCTGGGTGCTCAGAGTCTTCCCCTTCAGATCGTCGGGCGTCTTGATGCGATCGTCGTCAGCGCGCACGACCCACACCAGGCCGGTCTCGTAGTACGGGTCCGAGAAGGCAACCTTCTTCTTGCGCTCTTCGGTGATGGTCATTCCGGCCACGATCATGTCAATCTTACCGGCCAGCAACGCCGGAATTAGCGCATCGAAGGCCATGTCCTCGATCTTCAGCTCGCGGTTGAGCTTCTTGGCGATGGCATTCGCCAGATCAATGTCGAAGCCGACGATCTCGTTCTTCTCGTTGCGGAACTCGTAGGGCGGGAAGGTGGTCTCGGTGCCCATGATTAGTGGCTTTTGTTGCGGTGCACCACCTCCCGGCGCGGCAACAGGAGCGGGGGTGGGGACGACGCAGGCGGTCACGGTTGTGGCCAGGACGAACAGAACCAGGGCGAGAGAAGTCAGGCGTTTCATGGGTCTTCCTCCTAAAAAGGTGAGTAGCTCCGGCGCGGCAAGCCGGTCAATGCCGTGTCTGATCTGGTGAAAAACACGGCCTTCAAGCCAGGATTATATCATAGGGGGAAAAGCGGGTCAACGACATTCTAACAGCATCAGCGCTATGATCCCCAGGACGGCATAGACACGGAACAAGGCCGCCGGGCCGATAGTATCGAAGAGGAAGCCGCTGATGGGGGCGCCGATCACACCGGAGATACTGTAGAGGGTGGCCGAGAACAGACCCTGCGCCGTAGCCTTCAGTTCATCAGGCGCTAGCGCATCGGCGTAGGCCACGCCCGCCACCCACAGCGCGCCGAAAGTGATGCCGTGGAGCAGATTGATGGGCACCGCCCACTGCGGTGCCGGCATGACACCGTATAACAGCCAGCGGACAGCGTAGAGCACATAAGCGATCCTCATCGTGCGCCGGGTGCCGATCTGGGCAATGATCGGGGCAGCCAGGAACATCACCGGCACCTCAGTCAGCGCCGCCATGCCCCACATGGAGCCGATCAGTTCCTCGCCGCCCCCTAGTTCCTTGACATAAATATTCAGAAAACTGTGCATCCCGCTGTTGGCGATCCCCAGTACGATCAGGCTGGCCGAAAAGAGCAGCCAGGCGCGTTGGCGGACGAGTCGCGCCAGCCCACTCCGCAGAGGGCCGCTCAGCCGGATACGCCGCGCCGGCAGCCATATCGCTACAACGAGCACGACAGACATCAGGGCGACGTACCCGTAAAAGAGCAGATACAACCCCATCCGCTCCAGAACATAGCCAAAAGACCAGGAGGTGATGACGAAGCCAAGGGATCCCCACAGCCGTTGGCGGCCGTAACGTTCTCGACGCCCTTGCAACAGCTCCAGGGTCGTGCTGTCCAGCAAAGGCATGATCGGGTTCGTGAAGAACGCGTAGGCAGCGACGATAGGCAATAACCAGACGAAAGTCGGCGCGGCCGAGAGCCCCAGCGCGGAGAGTATGGCCCCCGCTACGGCCAACATCAAGAGTGGACGGGTCACGCCGAAACGATCGCTGAACAGGCCCCACAGTGGGCTGGCGATCATCCCTACCAGCGGTGCCAGTGACCCGATCAGCCCGATCTGTGTGCCGCTGAGGCCGATGCTCCGGTAGTAAACGTTGATATACGGGAAGAAGGCGCCGAGTGCGGCGAATACAAAGAAGTAGAGGACGCGAGATACCAGAAGGCTACGCTCGGCCGATTCAGGCGCTCGCGTCAGCGCAGGGGTGCCAGGGGTAAGTGATGAAGGCAAAGAGGCTCCCTCCCAAGATCCCCCATTGTTTGTCGC
>DAOUAJ010000103.1:0-39794 GCA_034433615.1 Anaerolineae bacterium
CGGATAGAGAATCCGTCGCGGTGTCGGAGGTGGCAGCGGCGAGTAGAGGGGCGTTAGCGGAAGGGGGGATGTGAAGGAGCCGACCAAGACAGGTGTAGCGCCAGATGCAAGGCGAGGTGGTGATGTGCAAAGCGAGACGCCGGTTAAAAATCCCCACAGCAGCACGCCGATGGCCAGAAATTTGTACCTCATAGGCCCCTCTTGGATTCAAGCCCCCACTGCGTGAAGGGTGAAAATGGGGACTTCTGATCAGTCGTTATAGATCCCCTTTATGAGCACGTCTTGTGCGGATCCTGGCGTGTCATAGAAACTGACCTTGTTGTCACTTTGACCTGCTCCCGTTCGCTTGTCAGACGTGGAACATCAAGTAATCTCTGATTTTGCTCGTCCGCTTCACGCTCTACGCTTTACGCTTCACTACAAATAGTACCGTTCCCTCGCCCGCTGCCTCTCGTACTCGCGCCGCGCCTCCCGCACCGACTCCATCTCCGCCACCTCGGCCACGGGCACGTCCCACCACGATTCGTACCCCGGCACCCGCTGCTCGCGGTCCACCTCCACTACGATCACCGTCGTACGATCAGCCTTCTGCGCTTCGGCCAGGGCCGCTCGCAGCTCCGGCAACGTCTTCGCTGTGAGCGCGTGCGCGCCCAGGCTGCGCGCGTTGGCCGCGAAGTCCACCGGCAGGTACTCGCCATCGAGCTGCCCCGTCTGCGGGTTGCGGTACCGGTATTGCGTGCCGAATCCGCCGCTGCCCGCCGACTGCGAGAGGCCGCCGATGCTGGAGAAGCCGTGGTTGTCCAGCAGGACCACGGTGAGCTTGTACCCCTCCTGGATGGACGTGACGAGGTCCGACGGCATCATCAGGTACGAGCCATCCCCCACCATGACGTAGACCTCCCGCTCCGGCGCGGCCATCTTCACTCCCAGCCCGCCAGCGATCTCGTACCCCATGCACGAGTAGCCGTACTCCAGGTGGTACCCCTTGGGATCGCGCGTCCGCCACAGCTTGTGCAGGTCGCCGGGGAGGCTCCCCGCCGCGCACACCACCACATCCTGCGGCCGCGAGAACTCGTTCACCGCGCCGATCACCTCGCCCTGAGACAAGAGTGGCTGGTGTCCCAGGTGATAGATGCGATCCACTTCGGCGTCCCACTCCCGCCGGAGCTGATCCACCCAGGCCCGGTAGTCCGGGCCTGGGTCGTAGTCGCCCACCATCAGCGACAGCTCCTCCAGCGTGATGCGGGCGTCGGCCACCAGCGGCAGCGCGGCGTGCTTGTACGAGTCGAACTCGGCCACGTTGATGTTGAGGAAGCGCACGTCCGGGTTCTGGAAGGCGGTCTTGGAAGCGGTGGTGAAGTCACTGTAGCGGGTGCCAATGCCGATCACCAGATCGGCGTCGCGGGCGATCAGGTTGGCGGCCCGGGTGCCGGTCACGCCCACCGCGCCCACGTTCAGCGGATGATCGTAGGGCAGCGACCCCTTGCCGGCCTGCGTTTCGGCCACCGGGATGCCGGTCTGGCGAGCGAAGCGGTCCAGGGCCTCCGTCGCCTCAGAGTAGAGTATACCGCCGCCGGCGATGATCAGCGGCCGCCGCGCCGCCCGGATCCACTGGGTGGCGCGCTGGAGCAGGGTCAGGTCAGCCCGCGGGCGAGGGATGGGCCAGACGCGCCGCTCGAACAACGCGGCCGGGTAATCGTAGGCCTCGGCCTGGACGTCCTGGGGCAGTGCCAGGGTGACGGCGCCCGTGTCGGCCGGCGAGGTGAGGACACGCATCGCTTCCGGCAGCGCGGTGATGAGCTGGTCGGGCCGGTTGATGCGGTCCCAGTAGCGGGAGACCGGCTTGAAGGCATCGTTGACTGAGATGTCCTGCGAGTGCTCCGACTCCAGTTGCTGGAGGACGGGGGCCACGTTGCGGCGGGCGAAGATGTCACCCGGCAGCAGGAGCACGGGCAGGCGATTGACGGTCGCGACGGCGGCCCCTGTGACCATGTTGGTAGCGCCGGGGCCAATGGACGAGGTGCAGGCGAAGGTGCGCAGCCGGTTATTCATCTTGGCGAAGGCAGCGGCCACATGCACGGCGGCCTGCTCGTTGCGAATCAAGTAATAACGGAAGTCAGGGTTTTGCTGCAAGGCCTGGCCGATGCCGGCCACGATCCCGTGCCCGAAGATCCCCCACATCCCGGCGAAGAAGGGGATCTCCCGCCCGTCTCGCTCCACGTATTGGTTTTTGAGAAATGTGATGATGGCCTGAGCCATCGTCAAACGACGTGTGTGCATGATTCGCCCCTTATTGATCAGCTAGCCAGATTGCTAAATTCTCGTCTTCTAACGCGCCCTGCCCATCCAGTACGAC
Organism: Anaerolineae bacterium; assembly: GCA_034433615.1. Taxonomy (GTDB): domain Bacteria; phylum Chloroflexota; class Anaerolineae; order DUEN01; family DUEN01; genus DAOUAJ01. The sequence continues at coordinate 2,357 of DAOUAJ010000103.1, forward strand.
ACCGACCGTCTGCGCTCGAGCGCTGGCCTGGGCCTCATCGGTGATCTGCTCACCAGCTACCACGGGCATAGCGCGATAGCCCGCTTTGCGTAGCAGGTGCGCTCGCCGCCAGGCACGGGCGATATCTCCTTCATCCACTATTGAGGCCACTTCGGTAGCCAGCCAGATTTCCAGGGCCTCAGGTGACTCGCGCCACTGACCGTTGATTAGCAAGTCAAGGCGCAGAAAGTCCAGCACCTCGTCATGCTTGAGCTTTTGTTCCAGTGTCTCTTCCAGCTCTACCGGCGCGACAGCCTTTGCCCGTCGCACCCACTGACCAAAGTAGCCGGCAGCATGCTCTCGGTAACGCGATTCCAGTAAGTCTCCCCTCATGTCGCCTACCCGATCTGAGAGCCAGTGCACAGTATTGGTCAGCCGCTGGATATCTGCGGCTAATGCGTCCACCCGCGCTTCGGTGCGCAGTTGCGCCTCCGCCAGGGCGTCCACCCGCTGAGTGAGCGCTTCCAGCCGCGCCTCGGTACGTTGCTGCGCCTCCGCCAGGGCGTCCACCCGCTGGGTGAGCGCTTCCAGTCGCGCTTCGGTGTGCAGTTGCGCCTCAACCAGCGCCTCCAGTCGCGCTTCAGTACGTTGTTGGGCCTCAGCCAATGCTTCCACCTGACTAGCCAGCGCTCTCAACTGCACTTCAGTCTGGCGTTGGGCCTCCGTTAGCTCCCGAACAACCTCCGGCAACGTCAGCAGTTCATCCGACAGCACTAACTGCCGGAGTTCGGCCCGCCACTCAGGATGTTCATGGAGCAAGCGGATCAAGTCATAGTAATCTTCAGCCACAAAAGTCATATCTCACCTCCCGTTTTACAGCCTAACCCCCCCACGGGATGCAACGAAATCGAAAGCCTCTTGCTCGTACGGCATGAAGTTGACGCAGCCCCTTACTGCTTCCGTAAGGGGTAGATGGGCACGCGACGATCGGGCGGTCCGTACGTTCCCTTGACCCAGGTATAGCGTGGGTCATCGCTGGCCGTCAATGCCTGATCCGAACCAGCCAGCACGTTCAGGTAGTAGGTAATGTATCCGGGTGGGCTGACCACCGGGTGATACCCTTCCGGCACCAGCACTACCTCGTCGGGGCGAACCAGTAACAGTGCATCAATGGGTTGGCCAGCCTGATGCAGCGGCGAGGTTTCGTCAGTGTAGACGCGCTGGTAGGCATACCCCTCCGGTCGGCTGCTCTTATAGTAGTAGATCTCCTCCAGATCGGCCTCGATCAGGTTCCCTGCGGCGTCGAGACGACGCACGTCATGTTTATGCGGCGGATAGCTGCTCCAATTGCCGCCAGGGGTGTACACTTCCACCACGACCAGGCGATGGCAGTCGAAGCCAGGCGGGATCATGTCGTTGATCTGACGGGTGACGTTATCGCCACCCCGAATCTCGACATGCACATCGGCAGGGGTGATCAGGCGCGGCGGGTGATCCTGGTCAGTAGGGGCCCAGGCCATACCGAATTCGCTGTTGCGCACGGCGGTGACTGTGAACTCCGTGCGACGCGGCAAGTAAAGGGCGTAGGGCAGCCCGGCGAAGACATTATCCCGCTCGCCTACGTTATCCCAACGGCCACAGTTGGCGGCGACGTTCACCGTGCCACCAAAAACGATCAGCGCCAATTCGTGCTCGCCGGTGGTGAAGGACCAGAACCGTCCGGCCTTCAAACGGCGTGCCTGGAAGTGGATGAATTGCCACCCCGCACGCTGTGGCGTCGCCTCCACGATCAGATCGGGATCACGGCCGGTAGCTTCGGTCGGCCGCACAATTAAGTTCTCAGGGGTGTATTGCATGGTACCTGCCTCGTTTTCTGAGGTTCACATGGCCTGCGCACGCGTATGTGCAGGCTGCAGGGACTATACCAGATGGGAGACAAGATTGTCAATTGACGGGACTCCGGCCATTGGATAGAATAAGCCGCTCATCCCGGCTTCTAGGAGGCTCCATGACGTCGCGCTGTCATAACTTGCCGCTTTACGCAGGGATCGGCTTAATCTCCACAGGTGTGCTGATGTTGGAGATCGCGCTAACCCGTATCCTGTCCGTTTCTCTCTGGTATCACCTGGCTTTCATGATCATCAGCACAGCTCTGTTGGGCTTTGGTGCCAGTGGAGCCGTCCTTGCCGCCTGGCGCGGCGCCTGGCGCGGCAGTTTGCGCCTGAAGCTCACCCTGTATGCGACGACCTTCGCAACGGCAGTGCTTGTAAGCTTCAAGCTAATGACCCGCATCCCTCTGGATCCACTGGCACCCATTGATCCCAAAACTCCTGATCCTGTGGCGGCCGTGATCCAACTGGTCGGCTACATGTTCCTCTATTACTTGCTGATTGTGTTGCCCTTCTTCTGCGCGGGGCTGACTCTGGGCACCGCGTTTTCGGCTAGAGCTCACGAGATTGGCTCCCTTTACTTCGCTGACCTGATGGGTGCTGGCCTGGGTTGCCTGCTGGTGGTATTGGCTATGTACGCCTTGCCTGGGCAGGCGGTGGTGATCGCCCCATCTGTCCTGGGACTCCTGGCTGCAATTGCCTTCACTCTTCAGCGTGAAGCCCAGGAAGGAACTAACCCCATAACGCCAGCGAGCCTGCCGCTGAGCCGCCGTCTGCTCCTCGCGACGCTGGCGGCCAGCGCAATCCTTCTGGTCGTCGTCGTGATGCCGCAGGCTGAGGCGCTTTACCCGTTACACATTCCTCCCAGCAAGCCATTGAGTATCGTCTACGATAAAGCCAGCGGTGTGACATTGGAATACACCGGCTGGAATCCCTTCTCGCGTATTGACGTGATGAGTTCACCGGCGATGAGTGGACTGGCCTGGGGGTTAAGTGGTGCCTATCAGGGCAAAACCCTGCGCCAAAAGTTCGTCACGGTGGACGCGGCTGCCATCACCCCCATCAATGAGTGGAACGGTGATCTAGGGGAGCTGGCCTTCCTGAGCTTCACCCCGGCCAGCCTTGCTTTTCGTCTGGTCGAGCAGCCGAAAGTATTGATCATCGGCCCCGGCGGCGGCATTGACGTGCTGACCGCGCTTTACTATCACGCCCGCCACATTACAGCAGTAGAGATCAATCCCTTGATCGTCAATGACCTGATGCGCGATCGTTACCGGGAATACAGCGGTGGGCTTTACACCGACTACGAGCAGGTGCATGTCGTCATCGGCGAGGGGCGCAATGTCATTGCCCGCTCTAATGAGAAATACGATGTGATTCAACTCTCTCAGGTAGATACCTGGGCAGCAGCTTCCAGTGGCGCTTACAGCTTGAGCGAGAATTATCTCTACACGGTGGAAGCGTTTCACGACTATCTGGACCACTTGACACTCTCTGGGGTGCTGACGATAGGCCGCTGGCATCTGGAACCGCCAGCGCAGGCTATGCGATTGATGACCATCGGCGCAACGGCGTTGGCCCAGCGCGGCGTGACTGATCCGGGCCGACACTTCGTGATCGTGCGCGCCGGCGATACCTCTACCCTCCTCATGAAGGCGGTTCCTTTCACCACCGAAGAGGTAGCCCGGCTACGTACCGTCATCGAACCTCTTTTGTTCTCGTTTTCATACGCGCCCGATGCTCCTGATAGCGATCCGCAGTTCGTGGCCTTCTTCAATGCGGCTGACAAACGGGCGTTCTATAAAAGCTATCCCCTGGACGTGACCCCGACGACCGATGACCGACCCTTCTTTTTCGAGAATTATGGCTGGACGAATTTTGGCACTTTTCGCTCCGGCAAGCTGACACTGACCATTTTGCTGGCACAGGCGCTGGTGCTGGCTACGGCGTTGATCCTGTGGCCCTTGTGGCGTTTCCGCCGCAGCGGACTGAGGGTGCCAGGAGTGCGTTACTTCTTGCTCTATTTTATCGCTCTTGGTATTGGCTTCATCTTCATCGAGTTAGCGTTGATGCAACGACTGATCCTTTTTCTGGGCCATCCTACCTACTCTATCTCTGTGGTGCTGTTCAGCCTGCTCACCTTTTCAGGATTGGGCAGTTTCCTCTCGCAGCGATGGCATGACACCCCTCAACGAGGTCAGAAGGTGGCCATTGTCGCGTTGATCGCGCTGACATTAGGATACACTCTCCTGTTGCCTGTCTGGTTACGAGGCGCCTTCTCCTGGCCCCTGGCAGCCCGCCTGTCCCTATCTATAGCCATCCTGATGCCCCTTGGCCTTGTGATGGGCATGCCCTTTCCATTGGGTATCCACCTGGTGAATCGGGTCAGCGCCCCTCTGGTGCCGTGGGCCTGGGGTGTGAACGGCTTCGCCTCAGTGGTTGGCTCCGTCTTGAGCATCATGTTAGCCCAATCTTACGGGTTCGGATTGGTCCTCTTTCTGGCGATGGGAGTATATGCGGTTGGGCTGGGGGCGATGACGATCGGAGCGCGAGAACGAACGTGAACGTCTGGCCTTCCGGGTTCTACAGTGTATCGCCCCTTACCGAATACTTCTTCTGATCCGAAGTATAGTCTCACCGATTCACTGATCCCCTGGCCTCTCTGGCGAGGAGAAACCCTGGCCTGATGTCCAGGGCAGTTTTACATGCCGGGCCCGGCGCCATGGCCGATGAAAACGCCACCCGCCAGGCCGAGCCTATCCTGGCCGTCAGGCCAGAGATTCCTCGCTCGCAGCCTGTCCCCTGTGCCTGGCCACAGAACAGGGACTCGCTCGGAATGACAGAGGGGCGGCTATTTTCAGGGCAGACCACACTACCTGAGATGCGGTTTCAGTGGTAGGCTGAGCCTGGCTCCCAGGTGAGATTCACGGGGAGGTGTCGAGGATGACGCAGGGGGAGTTGTGTCCGGTCACCGCGACAGCCCGTATTGTCGGGCGCAAGTGGACACTGTTGATCATCTATCATTTGCTGGAACGTCCCCGCCGGTTCTGCGAGCTGCAAGAGTTGTTGGGAGGCGTTAATCCCACCACGCTGTCACAGCGGTTGAAAATGCTGGAGAGTGCAGGTCTGCTCCATCGCCATGAACGCCTGACTGTGCCCCCCTGGGTTCAATATGAGCTGACGGAAAAGGGTGAAGCACTGCGTCCTGTGATCGAGAGCATGGCCAACTGGGGGCGGACCTGGTTGGCTGATCCGGCAGAGACGGTTTCACTACACCCAGCGCGGGAGGCAGAGCATCCATGATTCTCGACCACCTGGTGGTTGGGCCATTGCAGGTTAACTGTTACATCCTGGGATGCCGTGAGACAGGCGAGGCAATCATCGTGGACCCGGGCGATAATGTGAAAGGGATCCTGGGCACCCTCAATCGTTACGGTCTCAGACTGGTTAAGATTGTCAACACTCACGCTCACTTCGACCATGTGCTGGGCGTACGTGGCCTTCAAGAAGCGACAGATGCCCCTTTCTTGCTGCATCCTGACGAAATTCCGGTCCTGGAATCCATGCAAGAGCAGGTTCAGGCCTGGTTGGGGTTTGACCCCGGGCCACCCCCGGTCATCAATCAAATGTTGCAGGAAGGCAGGTCACTACATTTCGGGCGCGAAGAGCTGCAGGTGCGGCTGACGCCAGGCCATTCCCCTGGCGGCGTTAGCCTGGTAGATCATGCCGGGCGACGGGTGCTTACCGGAGACGCCTTGTTCGCCGGTTCCATCGGACGGACAGACCTGCCCGGCGGGGACATGGACACGCTCCTGCGTAGCATTCGGGAGCAGATCCTCTCCTTGCCTGACGACTACGTGGTGCTACCCGGCCATGGCCCGGCTACTACAGTGGGCGAAGAGCGACGCAGTAATCCGTTTCTACAGTCACGAGATGTATCTCGATGGATAATCTGATCATCCCCCAGGCCATTTACGACGAGATCCTGGCCCATGCCCGGGAGGGTGCCCCGGAAGAGGTGTGCGGTATCCTTTCCGGCAAGGGCAATGTTGCTACTGCTCTCTACCGGGCACGCAATGTCGCGTCCAGCCGTACGATTGACTACACAGTGGACGATCAGACGTTACTGCGTCAGTTCGAGTTCGAGAAGCGTGGCGAGACGATGGTTGCCATTTATCATTCGCACACAGAGTCGCCCGCCTTCCCCTCTGCCACAGATGCGCGGCAGGCGTTTTATCCGGATGCAGTCTATATCATCTGCTCCCTGATGCAGCCTGATCGCCCCGTCCTGCGCGCTTATCACCTGGTGCAGGCTCCACCGCAATTCCTGGCGCGGGAGCAAATCCCACCCGCTGCCATCCCCCTGCGCGGCAACCCCGCTTTTCTGTTCCACTATGGGGGAGACTCACACAACGGCCGCTATGACTTATACGATTTGTCGCGCGAACGCTCCGTCGAATGGACAGCCTGCGACGTACGAGCAGTAGCGATCCTCATCGCGTGAGAGGAAGAGAACCCTGAAGAGGTTACCTGCTATCTGTGTCAGGGCGTCACCAAGACCGGCAAGCCGCGCTGCTACTTCGCTCGCGAGCCGAAGGGCGAACCGATCAAGCAGCTCCCGGAGGAGGATTCGAGATAGTCCTTATCTGCAACGGGCGCCCATCGCGGCGGCCGGCGGAGGCGTGGCGATCTGGCTCTAACGGCTTCAACCGAGGCAGATCACTCAGCACGATGCGCTCAGACCGGCTCCGTTGCCACCACCACACGATGCCACCGCCGATCAAAATGATGCCGATGAGCATGATCAAGCAGATCCATCCGCTGCGCTTCATCTCACGCTCCTCCTGCCCCCACTATCGCGCCGCATCTCACTTTCGTCAACTTTGTGAATGACGCTTCAACTGTGAATGTCCAGGAAGATCGGGTTGGTCAATGCCAACATGCGCCCCCGGCTGTCCCGCATTTCCACCAGGCACCAATGCGCCTGCCCTGGCGTTGGCGTCCATACTCGCTCACCGCTGGCGCTTGACCGCCACTCTGTCAACGGTTTGCCATCCACGATCAGACGCAGCCGGGCGTCGCGCGGGCAGCCCTCCCAGTGCACAGTGAGCTCTGCCTCGGCTCCGGACAGCCTATCCCCCATCATGGCTTGCTGTCCCGCTAGTGTGCAGCCAGTCATTTCCAGCCGTGGCCCGGCGCTCAGGTAAAGATGGCCGCGAGCGACCGCTTGCAGGATCGTATCCTGAGCCAGCGAATCCGCGTGAATGACGTTAAACCCCGGCCCGGCAGTGTAGTGGCGAGGGCTGTGGGCATCGCTTCCCGCCGTAGCGACCAGCCGGTGCCCCTGGTTGAGCCAGTCGTACCAGATGGCGAGCGACTGCTCATTGCCGCTGTCGTCGTTATCCCACGGTCCGTTCCATACTTCCACCACACGAGCGGGGCCGGGCATCATGTCCAGATAACGCCAGTCGCAACCGGTGCAGCTCGGGTCGCCCACGCTGCCGGGGTGGGCGATGACGAACAGTCCCCCGGCGGCGGCCACCGCGCGCGCCGCTTCGCCCACGCTGTATCCGTCGGGCCGGACGCGCCAGTCAATCCAATCGCGCGTCCCCAGGCTGAGCGCGTGCCCCCAGAACGTCGTCAACTCCATGCCTGGCAGCGTCAGCAGATCGGTGGGGGACACCTGAGCCATCTCATCGAGCCCGCTCACCGTGTTGTGGTCGGTAAGGGCGACAAAGTCGAGCCCCTGCGCTCGCGCGGCCTTTAGAAGATCCGCCACTTCCCAATCCCCGTCCGAGTGGACGGTGTGCGTGTGCAAGTCCCCGCGATACCAACCCGCCTCTCGCGCAGCCACTGGAAGGCTGGTTGAGGGAGGAGCAGCCGTCATGCTCTCTGACTTTGGGCGGGTTGAGCTGTGTAGGCAAGCCACAGTATCGCCCGACGCCGCTCCGCTATTGCTGCGTGGCTTACCCTGGCCTGATCGCCAGGGCAGGCTACAAGCTATCTCAGACGTCGCCTCGGCGGACACATCGAGCCAGTAGCGACAGGGTGGGCCGGGCAGGATCATGTGGGTGTCTATTTCGACCGTCCAGGTTCCCGTCGGCACCGCCCCAGGGCGATAGCCGGGTGTGGCTTGAGCCGCACTGATGTGCACCTTTTGCCTAGCACCGCTGCGATGCCCTGCGCCGCGAAACCCAAAGGGATCAAACAGGCTGAGGCAGAGCAGGTTGCGCACGCCGTCAACGCGGGCAGGCGCGTAGCGGAATCGGATATCGAGCTGACCAGCACCGGCTGGAACCTCGAAGGGGTGCGCGATATACTGTTTAACATCGTCTGCGGTGAGTATTCCCTGGAAATGAGTGTGCATCGTCGTCCTTCTCGTGAAATGCTCATCGTTGTCGCGATTTCCAGTCGCCCACTATTCTGGCAAAAAGCGAGCGAAGACCTGGTTACCGATCAGACGGGCAGCGGGAGTCAGACGCACCCGGCCGGGCAACCGTTCAATCAACCCCAGGCCTTCCAATTCGGCCAGCTCGCGCCCGAAAACATCGTCCAGCGTCCGTCCCCAGCGTGCTTGAAACATCGCGTCGGATACCCCCTCGCGCACCAGCCGCAGCCCCAGCATCATCGTTTCCCCCATGCCCAGCCGCGGGGGGATGGTTTCACACCCTTCTTCTGCGGATTCTCTGGCCTGGATGCGCTGGATGTAAAGCTGTGGGCTGCGCAAGTTCCACCACCGCCGACCAGGGATAGCCGAGTGCGCGCCGGGGCCAAATCCCAGGTAAGGCTGGTGGCGCCAATAGATCAAATTATGTCGGCAGGCGAAACGGGGGTTGCCCTCGCTGGGCAAAGGTGACGTATCGTGCCGTGCCCAGTTGGAGATCTCGTACTGCACGTAACCGGCAGCGCTCAAACGTTCGCTGGCCAACTCGTAAAGGTCTGCTGCCAAATCGTCATCCGGGTAAGGGAATCGGCCTGCGGCAGCCCACTGAGCGAAGGGCGTACCTTCCTCAATCGTGAGAGCATACAAAGAGATATGCTCAGGTCCCAACGCGATGGCCCGATCCAGGGTGGCTGCCCACGTCTCAGGCTTTTGTCCGGGCAAGCCATAAATGAAGTCCAGGTTGATATTCTCAAAGCCCGCAGTGCGAGCGGCGTGAAAGGCAGCCTCAGCCTCGTCCGCGCTGTGGATACGGCCCAGGAATCGCAGCTCATCGGGATCAAAGCTCTGGATACCTATGCTTAACCGGTTGACGCCTATCCCACGCAACCCGACAAAGCGCGCCTGATCTACCGTGCCTGGGTTGGCCTCGCTGGTGACCTCGACGTCCGTCGCCAGTTGAAATGCTTGCTGGCAGGCGATGAATATGTCGGCCAGAAGTTCGAGCGGTAAGACGGTAGGGGTGCCGCCGCCCAGGAAGAGGGTGGTGACAACGGGATGGCCACGCTCCGCGCCCGCGCGAACGATCTCCTGGATCAGCGCGGCCGTGTAGGGGGCAAACAGTCGTTCCAGGCCAGCATAGGTGTTAAAGTCACAGTAAGGGCATTTGCGCTGGCAGAAGGGGACATGGATGTATACCCCCAAAGGCGCAGCGATCACCAACTCATTCTCGATTTTCCAGGCGGAAGCCATGGCCGCGCACGGTGAGAATATATTGGTATTCAGGATCAAGCTCGGCGATGCGTTCACGCAGGCGCCGGACCAGGGCGTCAATGGCTTGCTCCGAGACCCCCTCCTCCATTGCCTCGGGCCAGACGGCGCGCACGACCTCGTCTCGCGTGACTACGCCGCCTTTCGCTTCCATGAGGAGGTCTAACAAGCGGTATTGGGCCACGGAGAGAGGCGGGACGAGTTCCCGACCACGGACGAAAACCTGGCGCGTCGCCGGGTCCAGGCGCAGCCCTGGCTCTGCTGCCGCGTCTGGAGTGAGCGGGGCCGTGGCACCAGCGTCCACGAAAGCCAGCTTAAAGCGCAAGGCGATCTGGATCTCGTCGCCGTCCTCCAGCAAGCGAGCCTCAGTCACCTCCTGGCCGTTGACGTGCGTGCCGTTCTTGCTCCCCAGATCTTCGACATAATAGTGACCGTCAAGCCAATAAACGCGGGCATGGTGACGGGAAACCTGGCGATCGGGCAAGATGATGTCGCACTCGTCAGAACGGCCAATCGTCAGGCTTTGCCGCTCCAACAGCCAGCGACGGCCAGCCTCGTTACCCCCTCGTTGCAAGATCAGCATGGCGGTTTCTGTGGTGTCTATTGTGCCCATAGGCCAATCACCTCGTTCCTTTGACAGAAGACGGCAGTGAGCGGATAATAAGCCATAGTTCAGATATGGGGACAACCCTTCGCGGTTGCCCAGGGCTGGTTGTGATGAGTCAGATACTGCCTGTCGGCACGGTTTTGCGTTCCCGATACAAGATCATTGAACTGGTCGGCCACGGCGGCATGGGGGCCGTCTACCGGGCTGAGGACCTGCGCCTGGAAGGGCGGCAATGCGCGGTCAAGGAAGTGTTGCCGCAGCTCAGTTTGCCACCCGATTTGCTGACTCAGATGCAGGAGCAGTTCTACCGCGAGGCCAGCATCCTCGCACGCCTCGATCACCCCAATCTCCCCAAAGTCTCTGACTACTTCTCCCACTACGGGCGAGAGTATCTGGTCATGGACTTCGTACCCGGCCGCGATTTGAAAGAAATCGTAGATGAAGCCAAACGGCAGGGCACGTTTCTTCGTGAGCGCCGCGTACTGGGCTGGGCAGCGCAGCTTCTCGACGCCGTGGAATATCTCCATGCCCAGGAGCCGCCGGTGTTGCATCGTGATATCAAACCGTCTAACATCAAGTTGACACCGCGTGGTAATATTAAATTGGTAGATTTCGGTCTAGTCAAGTTAATGGCCCCTGATGATAGTCGCACGGTGACGGTGGTCCAGGGACGCGGGACGGTCCAATACACCCCTTTGGAACAGTACGGTGGAGACCTGGGGCACACCGATGTGCGCTCTGACATCTATTCACTGGGCGCCACCTTCTATCACCTGCTGACCGGCAGCCCTCCGGCCGACGCCAAGCTGCGTTTTTTGAAGCCGGGCTCGTTGGTGCCTCCTCGCAGCATAAACCCGGCCATCTCTGCCCGCACCGAACGGGCCATCCTGGCTGCCATGTCCATGCACCCCGATCAGCGTCCCAACAGCGTGGCCGAGTTGCGGGCCTTCCTGTTCGGTACGGGTGAGGTGCGCATTAACCCCGTGGGTAGTCCCACCTTATTCCAGGAGTGGCAGGAGGCCATTCACCTCAATAACTGGTTGGTTGGTGCGGCACTGGCCCTCATCGCAGTGGCGCTGACGGTCACGCTGTTGGCCCCACCCTTGCCTTTACCGTGAAAGTATAACATACCATTACATATTCTGTCCTCACTCTTGCTCCTGGAGCCGAGAGCTCCCCAGACGGATCAGGAACGATCGGGCGCGCGCCACAAGCAAAGGAAGCAAACTCGCAACCAAAGTTATCACGGCCGCGCCCCACGGCCGGGCCGTGAGCTGTAAATAAGTCGCTCCAGGCAACCAGCCTAACCCGTAGAACACATAGGCCGTCATCCCGATGACGATGCCCCAGAGGACCACATTGATCGCCTCGTGTAACGCCAGGCCGTTACTGGTCTGCACAGTGTAGGTCACAACGCCAGCGAACAGGGTGGCAAGCAATGCCAACAGAAAGGCAGCCCCATCTACCCGCGGCAGGCGCGACGCAGGCTCTTTGGGCATTTTCTCGATGGACAGGTTGAGCGCAGGGACCGTCGTAGGTGTTGGGGTGGGGGAAGGGGTGGGGAGCGGAGTAGAGGTCGGTGTCACTGTCGCAGTAGGTGTGGCACCTTCAATGGTGATCACCAGCACGTCGGATTGCCGCGCAGTGCCAGCCGTAGCACTGACTTGCAGCTCTCCTGGCCGTTCCAGCTTGACCACCGTCTCCGCTATCCCACCGCGGGTCTCGCTTTGTTGTCTGGGCAGCTCCAGTGACTCGGTCGGGTAAAACAGACGGAAGGTGACGACCGTGCCGTCAGGTACCGGGTTGCGATTATGATCCGTGATCAAGCCGGTGACCACGCGCAGCGTTTGCCCTGCACGCATCACAATGGGCTCACCTTCCCTGTAGCTAGGACCGTTCACGATGCGTAGATTGATCACCTGTTGGGGATTGGGCTGCACTTGCTCTGGTAGGTCATAGTTGATGGCAGGGATGCTCACCGGCGGACGCCCCTGCGGCGCGTATTCGCGAAACAGGAGACGCACGGCCGTCTCCAGGAAGGGGGTCGTCTTGCTATACAGTCCAAAACAGACGGTTAGCTTGCTGATCTCCGTCGGGTCCAGGTAATAGGGTGCGCTGAAGGAGAAGACGATTAGCCTCTTATCCCGCAGACTGTCGGAGCGCGTACTGAGAAATTGCTTCAGGCTGGTTGACTCAGGAGAGCTTGATGGTGCGACATCCAGCATGGCAAAGATGATCCATTTGGCCTCCTGCAACAGACGTTCGATCTCTTCCTGAGAGGGTTCCTGCGACGTGCCCTGAAGGAAAGCTTCGAACTGGGTGAAGCTCAGACTGCGCACGCGCTTCGGATCAATCTGCGCGCTGGCCTGGGGGCCATACAGACGGAGCATGATCGTCTCCAGCGCCAGGGGGTCTATGAGTTTGAACGAGGGGCAGTCCTCACACTCCTGTCCCTGGCGAGCATCTGTGATGATCAGAATATTTTCGTCTACCAATGGACCGGTCGGCAGGCGGTCAGCCAGCTCCTCCGGGCCGGGGTCAATAAGCGTGGCGGCTGCTTGAGCGATTTGCATGATGCGCTGGGTGTTTTGCCCTACCTGGGACAGGCCGTCCGGGGTGACCAGTGCGTTCTCCAGCGACAGAGCGGGATAAATGCGGCGCTTCAGCCGCAGGATGCGCAGCAAGGAGGCATTCACCCGCTCCCGGAACACCTCGTCCACGGTGTAGCGTTCCTGGAAAAAGAGCAGCGTATCTTTGATGTTGGCGATTTGAGCTTCCCAGTCGTCGGTGAGCGCGAATTGGGACAAGAGCAAAATATCGTTGCCACCGGTGGCGAAGGCATCCAATGCTACCTGGCGGTGCGGAAACTTTTGCAAGCTGGGATCGTAATAACGGCGGATGGACGGCACCCCTAGAGCGTCGGAGACGAGAAGGCCGCCTGCCTCCCGCCACCCTTTGAACTCTTCCAACGCTAAAATAGTTTGCAACTGGGGAGCCAGGCTGATCGGTGGAGTGAGTTGACGGGTATTATCCTGGAAGCCGCGATAGCGCACATGAGACGACATAAACGCATCGGTTACGGCCGCGGCGTCGTCGCCATGGGCGACGGCGGCGAAGGGGGCCAGCTCCACCTGCCGTAAAAGGGTCAACGGTTTCTGAACGGTGGCAATCTCCTCATCAGGGCGCCGGTCGGCGGAGCCCTGGCCAGGGAAGTGCTTGGCAACGGTGGCCACCCGACCGGCGCTCCCCTCATGCACCCCGCGAATGTAAGCCTGTCCCATCAGCCCTACCCAATAAGGATTACCGCCGAAGGTACGCGTGCCTAAGTCACCCGGCTGATTGATACGGGGGGTGTCCAGTACATCCAACGAGGGGCCGAGCAAGAGGTTGATGCCCACGGCAGCCATCTCCTGCCCCACTACGGCCCCCACCGTCTCGGCTGCCTGCGGATTCCAGGTGGCGCCCAGCGCCATGTTATCAGGAAGCGGTGTGAACCCACGGCGCAACTCGGTCGTGGGGTACCCGTCTCCCTCCTGGTTAATGGCGATCAGAAGAGGCAAGCGCACCAATGTGGTGATCGGTGTGGTGCTTTGCGGTGGCAGGGGCTGTATATTGGCCGCGTCTTCAGGAGTCAACGCCTGAAGCAGGCTCAATGCCCGGTCAAAGGCCAGGCCTTGCAAGCGATTGGTCAGGATCAGCACCTGGGCCGGGGTGTCCAGGAGTTGTCCATCCGGACCGGCAACCGGATCGTTGCGAAAGTTGCCGTTACTGGCCTGGAGGACGACGCCGCCTACCCGGTAGGTGCGGATCAACTCGGCGATGGCGGAATCAGGCCCCACGTCGTTGCCCTGAAAGGTGACCATGAAGAGCTGGCCTACCCGGTCGGCCACAGACATCTGTTCAATCAGGGCGCGCAGGTCGGCGTCAGGGTCAAGCGGTTCCTGGGCCCTGGCCGACGGCAGAATGATCAGGGAACACAAGATTAGCCCAAGCAGAACCAAACGGATGCATGGGCAAGACCGGATAACGACTGGTTTCACGTTTTGTCTCTGGAACAGCTTGTGCACCTGACAATGCTACATTCGGCCAGCGACAAGCACGACATAGATACACGGAGCAGCCTGGGCTGTGCTTGCGCTCTGGCAAATAGTGCCCTTGTTCAATCCTAACATTATCGAGATAATATCTAGAATAGTATACTGCTTTCATCGGCAATCGTCAACCGCTTCTTCGGCCTCTTACCCGCCTGCTCCTTGTGGCCCGTATGAGCTATCGGTACAAGCTATTGTGTTATTCTGATACCGGCCGTAGAACAAGCTCATGAGCCTGAATGAAGGCCTCAAGATCGGCCCGCGCGCGCGCCACGTAAGCCTGGTAGCGCACCCGTTTATTGCGGATGTTCTCGGTAAGAGGGGGCAAGATGCCAAAGTTGGCTTTCATCGGCTGGAAGTCTTTGGGGGTAGCGTGTGTGACGTAATGACAGAGCGCCCCCAGCATCGTCGTAGGTGGGAAGATCAGTGGCTCCTGGCCACGCATCAACCTTGCCATGTTGATGCCAGCCACCAACCCGGTGCCGGCGTTGCCCATGTACCCTTCGACGCCCGTGATCTGCCCGGCGAAGAAGAAATCGTCTCGCTCCCGAAACTGGAGGGTGGGCCGAAGCAGCCTGGGGGAGTTGATGAAGGTGTTGCGATGCATCATGCCATAACGCACGAACTCGGCGTTCTCCAGCCCGGGGATCAGGCGGAAGACGCGTTGTTGCTCGCCCCACTTGAGATTGGTCTGGAATCCCACCAGGTTGTACAGGGTGCCCGCCAGGTTGTCCTGGCGCAACTGCACCACCGCGTAGGGGCGACGCCCCGTGTGCGGGTCCGTCAGCCCCACCGGACGCATCGGGCCGAAGGCCAGCGCCTGGCGGCCACGACGGGCGATCACCTCGACTGGCAGGCACCCTTCAAAGAAGCGGGGATCCTCCCACATGTGCCGTTCGAACGCGCGCAACTCGATGGTCTCCGCCGCCAGCAAGGCATCCACGAAACAATTGTACTCCTCTTCGTTCAGCGGGCAGTTGATGTAATCACCTTCTTCTTCCTCGCCGCGGCCATAGCGGGAGGCGCGAAAGGCGATCTCCATGTTGATGGAATCGGCGGCGACGGTGGGGGCGATGGCGTCGAAGAAGTACAGGTGCTCCTGCCCGCTCAGCCGGGCAATCTCCGCTGTCAGCGCGCCGGACGTGAGGGGACCGCTGGCCACGATCACGGGGCGATCAGTGGGGATGGCGGTCACCTCCTGGCGGACGACGCGGATGTTGGGATGGCTCTCAATGCGTTGGGTGACCAGTTCAGCGAAGGCCTCTCGTCCGACGGCCAGCGCGCCCCCGGCCGGCAGCGCCGTCTCCTCGGCGCAGGCCAGGATGAGCGAGCCGAGACGGTCCAGCTCGGCCTTGAGCAGGCCGGATGCCCGGTCAGGCAGCCTGGAGCCCAGCGAGTTGGAGCACACCAGCTCGGCCAGTTTGTCGGTGACATGCGCCGGCGTCTGGCGCACGGGGCGCATCTCGTACAGCTCGACCTGAATGCCACGCTGCGCGGCCTGCCAGGCCGCCTCGCAGCCGGCCAGTCCCCCGCCGATCACCATCAACGTATCCATCTGTATCCTCCACACACCTCAGATTAAGCCATCAATCCACCCCTGGTCGTTCACGGAACCAGGAAGATGGTAACATAAGTGGCAGGCACGGGTCAAGGAGCGGAGAGCCGGCAACATAGTAGAACCACAGAGGCCATCACGGAGAGTACACCAACTATCGCGTCGTTGTGTCGCGAACTGCCTGGCCGTCTTTCCCGCCCGGCCCAGCTCGTGTTATACTGTAAACACATGAGGTGGGGAACACAGGAGGCAAAAGATGGCAGAACAGGAGCGAGAAGCCCGGCCCCCGGAGGGGGGCCGGCCGCGCATCTACAGCGAGATCACCCGCAGCACGATCCTGCACGTGGAGGACGCGCTGGACATCGGCAAGCTGCGGCTGCTGCTGTTCCAGTACGAGCGGGGCAAGGGGGCTCAGGCCCAGGCCGACCATTACCTGGATGTGGAGGACGCCCGGGTGCTCTGCTTCGACCTGGCCCAAGGGCGCCTGCCCCAGCCGTTCGTGGACTACAAGGGGACTCCCCACGGCCGGGATGGCGGGCCGCTGAGCCGGGTGCTGAAGATCGAAGACCGGGGCGAGCGCGCCCGCCAGCCCATCGTCATCGAGGTCAGCCGTGGCCCGGGCGAGGTCATCGGCGAGGGGGCCATCAAGCCGGCCGGAGAGCCGGACGTGCGCATCGCCATCCTGCTCACCCGCTGGCAGGCGCGGCGGCTGGCGCTGGCTGTGGCGAGCTACCTGCAGGCGTGGGAGGTGGCCGCCCGGCTGCGCGGCGTGCCCCCCAACCAGCGCCTGCGCGAGCCGGTGGAATCTTACCAGGCCGACCCTGCGCAGTTGCCCTTTGTGGGTCTGCCCCATGAGTTCCCATAAGTTCCTTCGTCCCCGCGCCAGGTTGATTCACACCAGCCACCCCTTGACGATAGGTGACCCATGCCCACCATGCGAATCGTCGAAATCATCGAGAAAAAGCGTGACGGCGGCGAACTGACGGCTGCCGAGATCGAGCACTTCGTGCGCGGCTACACGGCTGGCGAGGTCCCCGACTACCAGGCCGCGGCCCTGTGCATGGCCATCCACTTCCAGGGCATGACGCCGCGAGAGACGGCCGACCTCACCCTGGCGATGGCCCGCTCCGGCGTCACCCTCGACCTGCACGACATCGCCCCGTTCATCGTGGACAAGCATTCGTCGGGTGGCGTGGGCGACAAGACGACGCTGGTCGTCGGCCCCATCGTCGCGGCCTGCGGGCTGCCTATGGGCAAGATGTCCGGCCGCGGGCTGAGTTTCTCCGGCGGCACGCTCGACAAGCTGGAGTCCATCCCCGGCTTCCAGGCAGACCTGACCATCGCCCAGTTCAAACGGCAATTGAAGGAAGTCGGGCTGGTGGTCGCCGGGCAGACCCGCGATCTGGTCCCGGCCGACGGCAAGCTCTATGCGCTGCGCGACGTCACCGGCACCGTGCCTGCCATCCCGCTCATCGCCGCGTCCATCATGTCTAAGAAGATCGCTACAGGCACCGATGCCATCGTGCTGGACGTGAAGGTGGGCTCGGGCACATTTATGAAGACGTTAGAAGATGCGGAGCGGCTGGCCCGGCTGATGGTCGAGATCGGCACCCGACTGGGGCGGCGCATGACCGCGCTCATCAGCGACATGTCGCAGCCGTTGGGGCGGGCGGTGGGGAACGCGCTGGAGGTGATCGAGGCTATCGAGACGCTGCGCGGCGGCGGCCCGGCTGACTTCCGCGAACACGCGCTGGCCGTGGCGGCCGAGATGCTGGCGACCCGACGAGAGGATGATCGGGAACCACACGAGGAACGAGCGCAGGCAGAAGAGGTGCTTCGCAACGGGTCGGCCTGGGAGAAATTCCGACAGTTTGTGACGGCGCAGGGGGGTGATGTAGCCGCGGTAGACGATCCGAACCGGCTACCCTGCGCCCGGCTGATCGTGCCACTGCTCGCGCCGACGGCTGGCTACGTGCAGGCAATGGACGCCGCGGCCGTGGGCATGGCTGTAGTGGACCTGGGCGGCGGGCGTGAGAAGAAGGGGGACCCGATTGACCGCGCCGTGGGCGTGGTGATACGCGCTCGCATCGGAGATCGGGTCGAGGCCGGGCAGCCGTTGTGCGACGTCCACGCCAATGATGAGGGGCGGCTGGCGCAAGCGCAGGCGCGGCTGGCTCAGGCGTTCACCATCGGCCCGCAGCCTGTGGCCCCGCCGCCGCTGATCTACCAAATCCTGAAAGCAGGACCTCCCTTGGGCCCATCCCATAGCGGATCAGAGATTGCATGCCGATGACGGGCGTGTTACAATGAACTTGTCATAAGGCAATAGACCCTGAGGTCATGGTAGGAAAGCCCGTCATTGCCTGGCTGGCCGACGAATCCATCTACGCATTAGAGAAGGTCGCGTCATGAAGTTCCTGGCTGACATGGGCATCTCACCTGTAGACGATCAACTCTACGAACGGCATGGGAAAACCCTGGAAGCGACACACCGAGGTCAATTTGTGGCCATCAGCCTTCAGGGAGAGACCATCGTCGGCCCCAATGACCTGGGGGTGCTCCAACAGGCTTTAGCACGCTTTGGCCGGGGCAACTTCGCCTTCCGCCGTATCGGCTATCGAACCCTGGGCAAGTGGAGGAGGGCGCAATGATTGTCAGTCTCCGCTTTCCCTGCCTGGAGATTCGGGTAACTGTGCGAGGTCATACGTCACGAGGGACAACAGTGAGCAGATGGACGGCGAGATACTGGTGGTGGCGGTAGAAAAGGTGGACACGTACGTGCTGGCGCACCTGTGCGCGGTGATCACGGAGACGTTCGGGCGGGCGTGTCGCGTAGGGGAAGCATTGCCTGTGCCTACAGACGCGTTCAACCCGCGCCGCGAACAGTTCGCCGCCGAGACGATCCTCCAGCGGTTGCACCCGGGGCAGGCGGAACGGGTGCTGGGTGTGGTGGACCTGGACCTCTACGTGCCGCAGTTGAATTTCGTGTTCGGCCTGGCCGACCGGGCCGAAAAGCGAGCGTGATCGCTCTGCCCCGCCTGCGCGAGCGATTTTACGGCGCGCCCGACGACGAAGGCCTCTTCCTGGCCCGGGCCGCGAAGGAGGCCGTGCACGAGCTGGGACATACCTACGGGCTGGGGCATTGCCGCGATCGGCGGTGCGTGATGACATTCTCGAATTCGCTGGCCGACACGGATTACAAGGGGCGGGAGTTTTGTCCAGGATGCCGGCAACGAGTGAGGCGTGAGGCGTAAAGCCCGATAATGGAGGCCATGATGGTGCGGGAGATGGGAGGCGTTCCCCTCGATTCGCTTGGGGAGAGGTTCGTGCGGGATTCGCTCCTGCAGGAGAGAACGAACGGCCGGGTCCGCTGCAACGTCTGCGAGCGGCGATGTGTGTTGCCTCCCGGCGGCTTGGGCTGGTGTCGCACGCGCCAGAACCGCGACGGCCGGCTGGTGACGCTGATCTACGGCGCGGTCTCCTCCCTGGCGGCCAATCCAATCGAAAAGAAACCGTTTTATCATTTTCATCCCGGCACTTTCGCCTTCACCGTGGGGAGCTGGTCGTGCAATTTCGGCTGCCCGTGGTGCCAGAATTGGAATATCAGCAAGGCGCCGCCCCCAGGCACGGGCGAGTACATTTCGCCGGAACGGTTTGTGGAGCTGACGGAGCGCTCTGGTTGCCAGGGGACATCCATCTCGTTCAACGAGCCGACCCTCTCGCTGGAGTGGTCACTGGACGTGTTCCGCCTGGCACGCCGGCGCGGCCTTTACAACACGTTCGTGACCAACGGCTACATGACGCCGGAGGCGCTATTGCTTCTGATCGAGGCCGGGCTGGACGCTATGAACGTGGATGTGAAAGGGGACGCGGCGGCGGTCAGGCGGTTCTGCAAGGGGATAGACGTGGGGAAGGTGTGGGCCGCGTGCAAACTGGCGCGCTCGCGCGGCGTGCACGTCGAGATCACCACGCTGGTCATCCCGACCGTCAACGACGCCGATGCAGTGCTGGGCGAGATCGCGGGGCGCATCGTGGCTGACCTGGGGCGCGAGGTGCCCTGGCATGTCACCAGCTACTACCCGGCGTACCGGTTCAGCGCGCTACCGACGCCGATGCGGACGCTGGAACGCGCCTGGCAGATCGGCAAAGACGCGGGGCTGGAGTTCGTCTACGTCGGCAACGTGCCGGGCCACCGCTTCGACAACACGTACTGCCCTGGGTGTGGCGCGCTGCTGATCCGCCGA
This sequence comes from Anaerolineae bacterium, assembly GCA_034433615.1. GTDB lineage: Bacteria > Chloroflexota > Anaerolineae > DUEN01 > DUEN01 > DAOUAJ01. The sequence goes on from DAOUAJ010000103.1 coordinate 22,373, forward strand.
TCCGGGTTCGACGTGCTGCTGAACACCGTGCGCGACGGGCGATGTCCTCAATGCAGACGGCAAGTGGCGGGCGTGTGGTAAGATGTAGATTTTCAGGGTGTGTTGACACTGCGAGCGGGTGTGGTATAATTAAGAATGGGCTCCGACGTTGCACTGCCACTTGACTCCCCCGACCTTTATTGCGTGTTTCTACGGGTGAGAGAAGAGCGTCTTTTCATCTCACGCGCGACCGGAAGAGAAATAAGCAACCATGGCGGAAATGCCGCGGTTAGATAACGACACGATTCTGGAGATCAAAAATCTGAAAACCTATTTCTTTCTGGACAACGGCACGGTCAGAGCGGTGGACGGGGTTGATCTCAGGCTGGGCCGCAAGACCACTCTGGGATTGGTGGGGGAAAGTGGCTGTGGCAAGAGCATCACGGCGATGTCTATCATGCGCCTGATCAAGTTCCCCCCAGGCAAGATCGTGGAGGGGGAAATATGGTTCCATCGCAACGGCGGCCGCGAGGCTGTAGACCTGGTTTCCCTTGACGCGCAAGGGCCGGAAATGCGTAATATTCGCGGCGGGGAAATCGCCATGGTCTTTCAAGAGCCGATGACGTCGCTCAACCCTCTGTACAGCGTGGGGGCCCAGATCGCCGAGGCGATCATGCTGCACCAGAAGGTTGGAAAGAAGGAGGCGATGGATCGGGCGCTGGAGATGCTGTACAAGGTGCAGATCAGCGATCCCAAGCAGCGGCTATACGAGTATCCCCATCAACTGAGCGGCGGCATGCGTCAGCGTGTGATGATCGCCATGGCCCTGTCCTGTAACCCCTCGATCCTGATTGCCGATGAGCCGACCACAGCCCTCGACGTCACCGTTCAGGCCCAGATCCTGGATCTGATGCGCGATCTCCAAAACGATTTTGGAGCTTCCATTATCATGATCACCCACAATTTAGGGGTGGTCTCGCAGATGGCTGACTACGTGGCGGTGATGTATCTGGGGAAGATCGTGGAATATGCCGGCGTGCGCGAGGTATTTCATAACCCCCTGCACCCTTACACTTCCGGGCTTTTGAATTCCGTCCCTGTCCTGGGTCGAAAGGGCAAAAAGGTGCTGGTCCCGATCAAAGGGACGGTGCCCACCCCTACCGAGGCCATTCGGGGCTGTCCTTTTGCACCCCGCTGTTCTCAGGCCATGCATGTCTGCCAGGAAGAACAGCCCGTCCTTCGTGAGGTCCGGCAGGGCCACCAGGTGGCATGTTGGCTGTATTAAGAACGTGATGATACGTAATGTGTGAGGATTGTTCGTCCTTTTTCTCAGAAACTCGAAGGAGGTGATGGGTATCGGCGGGTGAACGTAGATCATGTGAAATTCCCAGACATGCCCTAAAATGCTTGGTCCATAGCCCCCTTACGGTTGGGGGTTATGGGCCAGCCTCGTGTGGGGATCAGAAATTGGCAATTCGTTTTCTGCGAAGGAGGAAGAACTATGAAGTCCCTTCAAGTCGCACTGAATCTGCTTCTGGTGCTCGTCATCGCTGTGCCCCTTGTCGCGTGCGCGGGGCCGGCTGCCACGCCGACTCCAGTTCCCGCTGCACCTAAGGAGGCACCGACCCCTACGCCTGCTCCGGTGAAGGTGGAGACTCCGACTCCACCCCCTGCTCCAGCTCCAGGTGAACTGCAAGGCCCTATCCCCTACCCCGAGCCACCTCAGCTCGAGGTGGGCGCTGAGCCGGTCAAGCGCCAGCCGATCAGCGAGATCGTGACCTATAAGGCGCTGCCCGAGTACAAGGAACCGGCCTGGGTCACCGAGCTGGTCAAGCAGGGCAAGCTACCCCCTGTCAAGGAACGCCTGCCCAAGGAGCCACAAGTCATCCTCACCTCGGGCATGGCGGATGGCATCGGCGTCTACGGTGACGTAGGCCGCTTCTTCTCGGCCTGCCCCACCGCCGGCTGGAACTTCATGGCCGGCACCACGGCCGGCTGGTTCGGCATCGAGCACTACTCGTATGCCTACCAGGCTCTGGTCCTTACGGGACCGCTGTGGCGCGCGGATCAGGACGTTGACCCCTTCCCCAACCTAGCCAAGAGCTGGGAATGGTCCGAGGACGGCTATCAGTTGACCATGCATCTGATCGAGGGCGCCAAGTGGTCAGATGGCGAGCCGTTCACCGCAGATGACGTGATCTTCACCTGGGAAGATTACATCAGCGACCCGAATGTCAACTCATGGCGCAAGGCCGATGCCTTCGCTTTCGGCGGCGTCCCGGCCAAGCTCGAGAAGATTGACGACTACACCATCCGCTGGACCTTCGGCGTGCCCAGGCCGCCCCAGGCGCTCTACCTGATGGACTACCCGGACTTCCTCGTCTTCCCGGAGCATATCTTCAAGCCGCTGCATCCGAAGTACAACCCCAACACCGACTACAAGACCTTTGCCAATACCCCAGGTCCACAGGACCTACCACAGGTCACCATGGGCCCGTTTGCCGCGGTCGAATACAAGACCGACGAGCTCTTGATCATGCGCCGCAACCCTTATTTCTGGAAAGTGGACGAGGCGGGCCAGCAACTGCCCTACTTCGACGAAATCCAGTACCAGAAGGGGCCCAGCGGCACCGGCCGCACCCTGTGCGTGATGGCCGGCGGCTGCGACCAGGACAACCTGGAGAACCCTAGCGTCTTCGTGGAGGCGCTGAAGAAGGCTGCGGAGCCCGATGCGCCCAACAAGATCACCTGGGGGCCCGAGACCCTGGGCTACTGGTTGCAGCTCAACCTCTCGGCTGACCTGGGCGTGAAGGACGAGCGGGACAAGGCGGTGCGCGAGCTGTTCCGCGACTTCCGCTTCCGCCGCGCGCTGACCCAGGCCATAGACCGCGAGGGGATCACCCAGGCGATCATGCGCGGCCCCTTCTTGCGGCCGTGGCCCGGCGGCCTCTACCCCGGTTCACCTGAGTTCGACAGGGAGTCGGTGGTCTACTATCCATATCATCCCGAGACGTCCAAAGCATTGCTGGCCGAGCTGGGCCTTAAGGACACCGACGGCAACGGCATCCTGAACTGGACCAGCGGCCCCATGGCCGGCCAGGATCTGATTCTCTCCATGAGCGCCAGCCAAGACGCCATCGAGACGGTCAACATCGCCGAGGCGCTGGTCAACCAGTTCGCTCAGGTGGGCATCAAGGTCAACATGCGGCCGAAGACTTCCGACGCGCTGAGCGACGAGAACCAGAGCGGCCAGTGGGACATGAATGTCAGCCGCGGCGGCCAGCAGTATGCACTACCGCATACCCGCGCTACCGAGATTGCGCCGCTGACTAAGAACGCGCCAGGGTGGCACCGCGAGGGCGAGAAGCCGCGGCAGCTCCTGCCCTTCGAGGAGGAGCTGGTGAAGATCGTGACGCAGTATAGCCTGTCGTCGGACCCGGCCGAGCGCAAGCGACTGATGTTCCAGTACAACAAGATCTTCACCGAGAACATCTACAACATCGGCATCTTCATCGGCCGCTACGGCGAGAACCTGTCCAAGCGGTTCAAGAATGTTAACCCCGGCCTGCCAGCCTTCCTCTACGACTGGACGGAGGGCAACATCTTGCTGGAGCAGGTATGGACGCCGGTGGACCAGCAGAAGCCACAGGTGCGGCCGAACACGATTCCGGTGTATGAAGGCTCAGCGCTGTACAAGCTCATCGGTAAGTGATCCGCACACGGCCGTGCGGCCTTGCCTGCACCCCAAATGAGGTGCAAGGTGCACGGCCGTGTGCCTTCTTGGGTGTAACTGGTCAGTCCCTTATCCCCCTGCCCCCTTCCCCCTGCACAGGAGGGTGCTTAGAAAGTGGAGGGCGGGCAATCGCCCCCGATTTTTTAAGCAATCTCCACGGCGGGGGGAAGGGGGTGCAAAAAGGATGGGGTTTGGCAGACGGCGAAGCCGTCCGCCAAACCCCCGCTCATTTGCTTCCTCCTCCCGCTAGCGGCCCTCTTGCCCCCCGATAGGGAGTACAGGCCGCTAGCAGGAGGGGGCCAGGGGGATGGGCTGAACAATTACTACAGGGTTAGCTATGATCAACTATATCTTGCGCAGGCTGTTCATCTCGGTCTTTCTCTTGATCGGGGTCGGGCTGGTCTCCTGGATCGTCATCCAATTGCCGCCGGGAGACTTCGCCACCACCTACGAGACGTTCCTGATGAATCAGGGCGGAATGACCCAGAAGGAGGCCGAAGCGGCCGCGGACAGGTTGCGCGCTCAACTCGGTCTCGATCGGCCCCAATGGCTCCAGTACCTCAACTGGATGAAGGGGATCGTCACCAAGGGGAAATTCGGCTATTCCTTTGCCTACCGTCGGGACGTGGGGGAGCTGATCGGTGAGCGTCTGGGCTATACGTTGGTGTTAGCGCTGGCCGCGCATTCGATTTCAACGTTTGTAGGGATCTTTGTGGGCATCTATGTGGCGCAGCGCAAATACAGCCTGTCGGATAACATAGCCTCGGTGATCGCCTTTATCCTGGCCTCGGTGCCACGTTTCTGGATTGCCCTGGTCATCATCTATACCCTGGTGTTCACATTCAACCAACACCACATCACTTCGTTTTTCGACCCGCAGTATGCCCTGGCACCCTGGTCCTGGGGGAAGGTGTGGGATTTTATCAAGCATGTGTGGCCGGTGGTGTTCATCGCCGGGCTGGGTGGCGTGGCGCGCAATATGCGCGTCATGCGCGGCAACCTGTTGGATGTCTTAGGGCTACAATACGTCACAACCGCGCGCTCCAAGGGCCTGGACGAGCGTAGAGTCATCGGCCGGCACGCGGTGCCCAACGCGCTCCATCCCATCCTCGCTTACCAGGGCACGGTCCTCCCCTACATGCTCCAGGGCGAGCTCGAAGCGGCGATTGTGCTGGGGATTCCCACTTTGGGCCCCCTTTTCTATGAGTCGCTAGTTAACCAGGACATCTACATCTCCGGCGGGCTACTGTTCATTTATGCCGTGCTGATCATCCTGGGCAACCTGATTTCCGACATATCGCTAGCGTTGCTTGATCCGCGCATTCGCTACAGTTAGGAGGTGTAAGCCGATGGCAGCTACCGACCTCCTGATCCAGAAGGAACCCCGGAGCGCACAACGCGCCGTGGCCGACGAGACGTTGCTGCGCGAGGCTGAAGAACATGAAAGCTACGGCCAGCTTGTCTGGCGCCGCTTCAGGCGGAGTAAGGCCGCCATAGCGGGCGCCCTGCTCGTGCTGGGGCTGACGATGATGGCGGTGTTTGCGGATTTCTTCTCCCCTTATCCGCTGAACGAGATCAACTTGCGGGACACGTTCATCGCGCCGACGATCGTTCGCATGGTGGATGCGCAAGGCCGCTTCCACTGGCGGCCCTTTGTCTATGCGCAGGAGTTGACGATTGACCCTAAGACGTTCGAGCCCAAATGGACGGAGAACACCGAGAAGATGTACCCCATCAAGTTTTTCGTCCAGGGGTCGGAGTATAAGATCCTGGGCCTTATCCCTGCCAGAGTGCACCTGTTCGGCGTGGAGGGGGATGGAAGGATCCATTTGATGGGAACGGACAAATTCGGCCGCGATCTGTTCGGCAAGTCGTGCCAGGCCGGACGCATATCGCTGACGATGGCCCTGTTCGGCACCCTGATCAGCGTGACCATCGGCTCGGTCCTCGGCGTCGCGTCGGGCTACTACGGCGGGCGGATAGACGACCTGATCCAACGTTTCGTGGAGTTCGTCAACTGCTTCCCTCAGCTCCCCCTCTGGATGTCGCTGGCGGCCATCGTCCCCCGCACCTGGGACTCCTTCCGCATCTTTGTGATCATGGCTTTCATCTTCGCGCTCCTCTCGTGGACCACGCTGGAGCGGGAGGTGCGCGGCAAAGTGATGGCCTTCCGCGCGACCGATTTCATCCTGGCGGCGAAAGAGATGGGGGCATCGGACGCGCGCATCATCTTTCTGCACCTATACCCCAACTCGCTGAGCCACGTGTTGGTCATCCTGACGCTAACCATCCCTTCGATTATTCTGGCCGAGGCGTTCCTCAGCTTCCTGGGCATCGGCATCCAGGAGCCGTTGATAAGCTGGGGGTTGCTGATGCGCAACGCTCAGAACATCCAGACTTTGGGCCAGTACCCCTGGATGATGAGCCCGGTGCTCTTCATCATCGCTGCGGTGCTGGGCTTCAACTTCCTGGGGGATGGGCTGCGTGACGCGGCCGACCCCTACGCGACGATGTGATAGGCATACCTTTGCATACGTTCAACCAGAAACATTATCGGTTTATGAGCGAGTTGCAGACCATTCAGCCTTACGAAAAGGGCGAGTAGGCTGAAAGAGTGCATAGTTTGCAAACAATTGTTCATCGCAAATATGGCGGGCTAACACACGCTGGAGCCGACCCCCACCCTTGTGCTTTAACGAAGTCACTCTACCAGCGGTGGTGCTCAGAAAGTCAGGCACGTTTTGCCAGCGGGGGCGGGTGGGGGCAGCCCAGTTTAGCCGATGGACGGAGGACAGAGTGATGAATAGAGGCATTCGCGGGATCCTGGTTTACCTGGTGTTGCTGGCGATCATGACTGTCCTGTTCGGCGTGGCTTTCGCTCAGGATCAAGCTGGGGCGGCCGGAACCGCGCAGCCAACACCCTCGCCGTTGCCAGCCGCGGGGGAGCTCTCCGGCATCGTTCGCGATGCCCAGGGACCTGTATCCGGCGCGATTGTGCGCGTCCAACTCGCCGAGAACAAGACGACGAGCGGCACTGATGGCTCGTTTACGCTCTCGGGTATCGCCGCCACCGGCGTGATCACGGTGACAGCCTGGGCGCCCGGTTACTATGTGGGCTGGATCACATCCACGCTGACCACAACGCCGGTGACCGTCACCCTCAAGCCGCATTACACTACTGACAACGTCGAGTATGACTGGTTCTCCTTCGAGGGTGTAGAGGGCTCCGCCAGTTGCGCCCTATGCCACACTCAATATCCTGAGTGGGAAGCCGACGCGCACGCCCAGGCCGCGGTGAATCCCCGCTTCCTGACCATGTATGCAGGCACCGACGTGCAGGGGCGAAAGAGCCCGCTGACGCAGTTTGGCAGTGCTGGCAAAGCTTTGCCTCCTGACCCGGCTCAGCCCTACTACGGCCCTGGCTGGCGGCTCGACTTTCCCACCCATGCGGGGAACTGTGCCGCATGCCACACGCCTCTGGCCTCCAAGATCCCCAACACGCAGAATTGTGGCTGGTCCGGGTGCCACACCAGCGTGACGGTCGAATGGTCTAACGGCCTTGTTCCGCCAGGCCCGATACCATTGGACCTGACGGGCGATGCTGCTGAAGGCATCACATGCGAGTTCTGCCATAAGATCGGCGACGTTTATCTCGATCCCAAGACCGGGCTACCGAAGCCGGATATGCCAGGCATCCTGTCCTATCGCCTCTATCGCCCTCCGGAAGGGCAGCAGCTCTTCTTCGGCACCTTCGATGATGTCACGCGACGGGTGACCTATTCGCCCCTTGAGGAGGAGAGTGCCTTCTGCGCACCCTGCCACTATGGGGTGTTCGGTGGGGTCGTTGGAGTTGGCCGTGTCACCGGCGGCGTGGTCATCTACAACTCCTACGGCGAGTGGCTGGATAGTCCCTACAGCGACCCGGAGACCGGCAAGACGTGCCAGGATTGTCACATGCTGCCGGTAGAGTACGGGTACATCGTCTTCCCGGAACGAGGCGGGCTGCCGCGCGATCCCAACCGCATCCGCAATCACCGTATGCCGGGGGCTGCGGACGAGACGCTGTTGCAGAACGCCGTCACGATGACGACAACGGCCCGGTTACAGGGGGACAAATTGCTGGTAGAGGTCAGCATCACTAACGATAAAACCGGCCACCATGTCCCGACTGACGTGCCGCTGCGTCACCTGATCCTGGTGGTGCAGGTCACCGACGCGGACGGCCATCGGCTGCCGTTGCGCGCCGGCCCGGTGCTGCCTGACTGGACCGGGGATTACGCTGGCTTGCCTGGCAAAACCTATGCCAAGGTGCTCCAGGATGAGTGGACAGGGGAGATGCCCACCGCGGCCTACTGGCGGCCCGTCCGTGTCGTGGAAGATACGCGCCTGGCTGCTTTCGCTACCGACGTCAGTCGCTACACGTTCCAGGCCCCGGAGCCCAGGCCAGTGACCATCGAGACCAGGCTGATCTTCCGCCGCGCCTATCAACAGCTTATGCAACAGAAGGGCTGGACAGATCCAGACATCCTTATGGAGCAAAATCGCATTACCCTTTTGCCTGATAGACGACGCTGAAAGGCGGTGGGGCAGCGGACGACGGTGTGCCATATTGGTCTTGCTTGTTATCCATAAGAGAGAGTGCCAATAGCGCGCGGATAGGCTCTGATGGGCGTGAAAAGCACAGGGTGAGATGGAAGCCAACCATGTCATTCTTGAAGTGAAGAACCTCAAACAATATTTTCCGATCTACCGTGGGTTCCTGCAGCGAGTGGTCGGCCACGTGAAGGCCGTAGATGGCGTCAGCTTCTTTCTTCGCGAAGGCGAGGTGCTGGGCCTGGTGGGCGAAAGCGGGTGTGGCAAGACCACCGTCGGCCGGACGATCCTCCGCCTGTATGATCCCACGGCCGGAGAGATCTGGTACCGCACGCGCAACGGCAATCGCATTGAGATCTCACGCATCTCCCAGAAGGAAATGAAGCCCCTGCGGCGGGAGATGCGTATGATCTTCCAGGACCCGTTCAGCTCGCTGAATCCCCGCCTGACGGTGAAGGACATCATCGGCGAACCGCTGGTCATCCACGGTGTGGCCAAAGGCAAAGAGTTGGAAAACCGGGTAGCCGAGCTGATGCAGGCTGTGGGCCTCGACCCGGCCTATATGCGTCGCTATCCGCACGAATTCTCCGGTGGCCAGCGTCAGCGCATCGGCCTGGCACGCACCCTTTCCCTCAGCCCTCGCCTGATCATTGCCGATGAGCCCGTATCCGCTCTGGATGTCTCCATCCAGGCGCAGGTGCTCAACCTCCTGCAGGAGTTGAAAGACAGGCTGGGGCTCACCCTTCTCTTCATCGCCCACGATCTGTCCGTGGTGGAGCACGTCAGCGACCGCATCGCGGTCATGTACGTAGGCAAGATCGTCGAGATGGCGAAGACAGAAGAGGTGCTGGGGCACCCTCTGCACCCCTACACAGAGGCGCTCCTCTCCGCTGTTCCACCTGCCGATCCCGACATCCGCCTGAACCGAATCATCCTGGAGGGTGAGGTTCCTAGCCCGGCTAATCCGCCCGCCGGATGTATATTTCACCCCCGGTGTCGGTATGCTCGGGACATCTGTCGTACCGAAGAGCCTAAACTGGCTGAGATCGAGCTTGAGCATTACGCCAGTTGTCATCTTGCTCAAGAGCTAAGCCTTCAAGGAGTAGAGGCCTGATCGTGAACAAACCGAAAAAGCATCCTGCATTCCTGGCGTATCTCCTGCTCGTCTTCGGCTGGCTCTACGTGTTCCTTTTCCATAAGAACAACAGACTCGCAGTGTACCATGCGAAACAATCCATTTTATTGACCGCGATGGCAATCTGTGCTCCTGTCATCTGGGTTGTCGTCACATGGGTTATGTCCTGGGTTCCCTACGGGTTCCTTGTTGCCAGCTCTACCTTTTCTTTTGTCATCGCTATTTACATACTCCTGATCGTGGACTGGGTCATTGGCATGGTCTATGCTCTACAGGCCAAGATCAAGCCTGTCCCCATAGTCGGCAGGCTGACTAAGTGGATACCGATTGGGAATACCCTCTGACATCCTACTGTGAACCTCTGCCTAACTTGCAGGTCTGTTTTTCTGGCCCCTATGAAGTTGTCCCTGCGTCGCGAGGAAATCAGCACTCAATCCGCACCCCACCAACTGCTGATCAATTGAACAGTGCCACCGGTTTTTTGACCAGCAGCGGGGCGAGTGTTATACTCAATGGGAGTCAGTCACACGGGCTGGGGGTCCTGGACCCCCAGCCATCGCGTTGAGGAGAGCACAAACATGACGGTAGTACGACGAGAGATGCCCGCACACGGTGGCACGTTGGTGGATCGTGTGTTGCACGGCGTGTTGCGGGAGGCAGCGCTGGAACGGGCCCAGCATCTGCCACGTGTTGAATTGACGCCCATGGCCGTCTCTGACCTGGAGTTGATTGCTGTGGGAGCCTTCAGCCCGCTGACGGGGTTCATGACGCAGGCCCAGTACGATGCCGTGGTCGAGGAGATGCGCCTGCCTAGTGGGCTGGCCTGGACCATCCCGATCACACTGCCCGTGGACAGGGAGACGGCCGATCGGCTGCGCGAGGGCCAGGAGGTGGCGCTGGTGGAGCGGTTAGAAGACGGCCGCCAGCACATCCTCGGCATCCTGGAGCTATCTGAGCGGTTCACCTATGACAAAGCGCGCGAGGCCGAGAAGGTCTACCGCACCATCGAGGACGAGCATCCCGGCGTGGCTCGCCTCTATCGCCAGGGGGATGTCTACCTGGCAGGGGACATCTATCTGATTGATCGCCCGGCGCGCCTGGAGTTCCCTGAGCTGCGGCACGACCCGGCCCAAACCCGGCGCATGTTCGCCAGCCGGGGGTGGCGGCGCATCGTCGCCTTCCAGACGCGTAACCCCATCCATCGGGCGCACGAATACATTCAGAAGACGGCGCTGGAGATCGTGGACGGCCTCTTCCTGCACCCTCTGGTGGGGGAGACCAAGCCCGACGACATCCCGGCCGACGTGCGCATCGCCAGCTACCGGGCCATCCTGCGCGACTACTATCCACCAGACCGGGTGTTGCTGGGGGTGTTTCCGGCCGCCATGCGCTACGCCGGGCCGCGAGAGGCCATCTTCCACGCTATCTGCCGCCAGAACTACGGCTGCACCCATTTCATCGTAGGCCGCGATCATGCCGGCGTGGGCGACTACTACGGCACCTACGACGCGCACCGCATCTTCGATGAGTTTACCCCGGCCGAGCTGGCCATCACCCCCCTGTTCTTCGATCACACTTTCTACTGTCGCAAGTGTGGTGGTATCGTCAGCGCCAAGACGTGCCCCCACGGCCCTAAGGATCACGTGATCCTGAGTGGGACGCAGGTGCGTCAGATGTTGATGGCGGGGCAGCCGCTGCCGGAGGAGTTTACCCGCCCTGAAGTCAGCCGGGTGCTCATCGAGGGGATGCGCGCATGGGCAGCAGCCCAGCCAGCTACCGCGTCACCGGCTGCTCAGGCAACTACGGCGTCGTCGGCGCCCCAGGTAGCCGTAGCGTCATCGGTCCCTCAAACAGCCGTCGCGCGCCCCGGCGCGAGAGGGCAGATGCCCCGTCGCCTGTTCGTGATCGGCCTGGACTGCGCCGAACCGTCGCTGGTGTTTGAGCGCTGGCGCGATGAGTTGCCCAACCTCTCGCGCCTGATGGCAGAGGGCGCCTATGGCCGGCTGCGCAGTTGCGACCCACCCATTACCGTGCCGGCCTGGTCCTCCATGCTCGCCAGCAAGGACCCCGGCCAGCTCGGCTGCTACGGGTTCCATAACCGGGCTGATTACACGTACCAGAAGATGTCTATCGCCAGCGCCAACGTTATCAAGCACGACCGGGTGTGGGACATCCTGAGCCGCCTGGGACGGCGTAGCATCGTCGTCAGCGTGCCTCAGACCTACCCCGTGAAGCCCCTTAACGGCCTGATGGTTAGCGATTTCCTGACACCCAGCACGCAGGTGCAGTACACTTACCCGGCCGAGCTGAAGCAGGAGATCGAGAACCTGGTCGGCGAGTACGAGTTCGACGTCCACGACTTCCGCACCGACGACAAGGAGCGGCTGCTGCGGGACATTTACCGCATGACCGAGAAGCGGTTCACACTGATCAAGCACCTGATGCGTTACAAGCCGTGGGACTTCTTCATGTTCGTGGAGATCGGCGTGGATCGTATTCACCACGCCTTCTGGAAGTTCATGGATCCAGAGCACCCCAAGCATGAGCCAGGAAACCCCTTCATCCACGCCATCCGTGACTATTACCGCTACGTGGATCGGGAGATCGGCCAATTGTTGGGGCTGCTGGACGACGATGTGATCGTGTTGGTCATCTCCGACCACGGCGCGCAGAGGATGGACGGCGGCTTCTGCGTCAACGAATGGCTTATCCAGGAAGGCTATCTGACGTTAAAGGAAAAGCCAGCCGGCATGGCGCCACTGGACAAGTGCGAGGTAGACTGGACGAACACTAAAGCCTGGGCGGCTGGCGGCTACTACGGCCGCATCTTCCTCAACGTCCAGGGTCGTGAGCCGCAGGGGGTGATTCCGCCCGAGAACTACGAGCGGGAGCGAAACGTTCTCAAGGCGAAGTTGGAGGCCACCACGGACCCCATGGGACGGCTCATAGGCACCGTGGCGCTGCGGCCCGAGGAGATCTACCGTGAAGTGCATGGTATCCCGCCCGACCTCATCGTCTACTTCGGCAATCTACTGTGGCGCTCCGTGGGCTCCGTCGGCATCGGAGCCATCCACACCTTCGAGAACGACACAGGGCCAGATGAGGCGAACCATGCGCCTGACGGCCTCTTCATCTGGTACGATCCGCGTCAGCGCCTGGGCGGTCGGGAGCTGACCGGGCTGCACCTGGAGGATATGGCGCCCACGATGCTGTCTTTGATGGGCATCGAGCCCCCCACGACGATGGAGGGGCACGTCGTGCGTCTGCTTTGAAAACAGCAGTCAGCCATCAGCCATCAGCGATTAGCGATTAGCCACTCTGGCTGAAAGCTGACCACTAACTGCTGACGGCTGATCGCTTTTCATTGGCCGTGGCGCCACACCCGGCATGAGGAACTGTCCTGAAAATCGCCCCCCCTGCGATGGGTGAAGGTCTCCCGACCGAGCCCTTTTCGCCTCGGTCAGCCTGTCCTGGCCGACAGGCCAGGGGAGACCTTCGGCGATCAAGGCGGTTTTCATGCGCCGTGGCGCCACCCGTGGCGTGAGGAACGCTGGGATTGTGGTAGGGAGAAGAGATGCGGCGGTTCCTGGGCGGCTTAGGGTTGCTGGGCTTGCTGTTGGCCTGGCTGCTGGTGGGAGCCGGGGCCGCTCCCTCACCCCCAGGCATGACAGTAGCGTTCGCCCCCGGCGAGGTGTTGGTGCAGTGGCGGACGGGCGTGCCCGCCGCTGAAGTACAGACGCTGCTGGCATCCGAGGGTGCAAAGCGGATTAGCACCATCAAGCAGATCGGTGTGGACCGCCTGCGCGTGCCTGTCGGCCAGGAGTGGAAAACCATCGCGCGCCTCAGTGCTGACCCGCGCGTGGCCTTCGCCGAGCCGAACTACATCGCCCAGGCGGCCGGCAGGCCCAATGATCCGGAATACTGGCGCCAGTGGAATATGGAACAGATCGCCGCGCCCGGCGCCTGGGATGTGGCGAAGGGAGACTCTAACCTGATCATCGCCGTAATTGACTCCGGCGCGGACGTCAATCACCCGGACTTGAAAGGACGTCTGCTCAATGGATGGGATTACGTGCGCGGCGACGCGATCCCCGACGATGAGTATGGTCATGGCACTCACGTGGCTGGGGTCCTTGGCGCGGTCACCAACAACGGATTGGGAGTGGCGGGGACGTCCTGGTACGGCCGGCTGCTCTTATACAAGGTGCTAGACAAAAACGGTTACGGCACCTACGCGGACATCGCCTCCGCCATCGTCTCTGCGCAGGGGAACGGCGCACGCATCATCAATCTTAGCCTGGGGGGGAGCACATCCAGCCAAACGCTACTCAACGCGGTGAACGCAGCCTATGAGGCGGGTATCTTGCTGGTGGGGGCAACAGGCAATGACAACGGGGCGGTCAGATATCCGGCGGCCTACTCTCAGGTGGTAGCCGTGGCGGCCACTACGAACCTGGATCGTCACGCCTGGTACAGCAACTACGGCCCAGAAGTGGACGTGGCAGCGCCAGGAGGCTTGCCTGAAAGTGCGATCTACAGCACAATCCCCGGCAAAAGTTACGGCTTTCTCTATGGCACCTCGATGTCGGCTGCGCACGTGTCCGGCCTGGCTACTCTGGTCTGGTCCCTGGCACCAACGCTCTCGCGCGATGCCGTGCGCCAGGTCATCGAAGCGACGGCAGAGAAGGTAGATAGTATTTCGCATCCCTACACCGGTGGACGCAATAACTATCTAGGGTATGGACGCATTAACGCTGAGATAGCACTGCGCAGCACTATGTCGCCTCAAATCAACGCTTCGCTGACAGAGATCCTGGCTATCGTGGCTCCCAATCAGCCTATGATGACGCGATCGGTCCTCCTGGAGAACCCCAGTCTGCAGCCGATAAGCTGGCAAGCTCAGGTGCTGGCGGGTAGCCGCTGGCTCTCTCTGACGCCGCCGATTTCCGGCACTCTGGTCTACCCGGCCACGGCCTCCCTTTCCCTCACGATGAACGCGGCCGGGATGAGCCCCGGTGCTTACTCAGGTCTCGTGCGCATCACGGGCAGCGGCGGCAGCGGGGGACAGCAAGTGGATATCTATGTGCAGCTTCAGGTGGTCTCACAACTGCAACGCATCTTTGTGCCTGCCATCTTGCACTGACTCGCATTGCGTCAAGGTGCGAGGCCCTTTCACGCCGCAAAAGTGCGTCGTACCTCATGCACCCCATCCGCATGGGAGGTCTCGGCCGGGCTACCCTGCCGTCACCACAGCCCGCAGGATCAGTCCCATCAGCACGAGCGTGGCCGCCGCGTAGATCAACGTCTCGGAACGCTCTTCGCGGCCATGCGTGTACGCATAAACACCCGGTATCATCAGCATGCTGACGACACCATACAGGACATGAACCGTTCGCTCCGGTCGGAGGCCACTCAACCAGAGGTACGCTCCCAGCCCACCCTGCGCCATAAGCAGTAGCTCAAAAATGGCCAGCGCGCCCCAATAACTGGGGCTTATCCCTTGCCGTCGGGCAAAGCGCCACCAGCTCCAGACTGCCAGAGCGACGGCGTAGTACAATACCGTGTTCGCCAACCGGGCATGAACGTCAGTGAACGACATGAACTTTGATGACCTCGTTTTTGAGATTCGGTACGGAATATAACATCGCATGACTGAAGAAACAAGCCTGGCCGGCAGGCCATCCAGGGCTTTCCCAAAGGTAACTTATCTCTCAACGTGGAGGATCCATGCGTACAACCAAAATCACCTTGATCGGGGCCGGCAGCACCAGCTTTGGCCTCAGCACCCTCCAGGACATCATCGCCCACGCTGATGCCCTGCGCGGTAGCAGATCGTGTTGGCCGACGTTAACGCCGACACTCTGGGGTTAATGACCAGCGTGGCCCAAGGCCTGAACGCCGAGGCCAAAGCGCGTATAATATCAGGGGTGCTGTGGTCAAGCCAATCTCAGAGCTGAAAGAACCGGGAGATGAATTTTGAGGGAAAAGAGGTGATCGTACCCTGATGTTTAGATTCACACCCAACCCCATCCTGTTGCAGATCGGACCGTTCACCCTGCGCTGGTACGGCCTGTTGATCGTGATCGGCGCCCTTCTGGCGGCGGGGTCTGCCGCCCGCCTGGCCCGGCGCTGGGGCTACGACCCCGACCACGTCTGGGGTGCCCTCCTCTGGTGCTTAGGCTTCGGTATCGTCGGCGCCCGCATCCAGTACGTCCTCAGCGCCGCGCTGGAAAATCCGGCCGTGCGCCAGATGTACCTGAGCAATCCTATCAGCATCCTCGCTACCTGGGAAGGCGGCCTCGGCATCTACGGCGCGCTCCTAGGTGGCATCGTGGGCCTCGCCATCTATGCCCGCCGGGCCGCTATCCCCCTCTGGAAACTGGCCAACTTCGTCATAGTCGGCGTCCCGTTAGCTCAGGCCCTGGGACGTTGGGGCAACTTCTTCAACCAGGAGCTCTACGGCGCTCCCACCACCCTGCCCTGGGCCATCACGATTGACCCCTCCCACCGGTTGCCCGGCTACGAGGCGTTCTCCACCTTCCATCCGACCTTCCTGTACGAGTCGCTGTGGAACCTGGCTGGCTTCGCTCTCCTCTTTTGGCTGGTCTGGCGCTATGGTGATCGCCTGCTGGACGGGGAGGTGGTCGGGCTGTATGCCATCTGGTACCCCACCGGCCGCTTTTTAGTGGAATTTGTGCGCCTGGGCTACACCCACATCGGCGGGCTGACTCCGGCACAATGGCTCTCGCTGCTGGTCGCGGTCATCGCCGCTGCTGTCACAATTTACCGGCGCGCAGCGGGCACGTGATGCGTAAAGCGTGATCCGTGAGTTTACGGTTTACGCATCACGTTTTCGTTTTTGATGAGGGTGCGCAATTTGGGCGAACTAGTGACGTTAACGGAAGCCATCGAGCGGCGGGCAGCCTGGCGAACAGCCGGGCGGATCGTCGTTCTCACCAACGGCTGCTTCGATCTGCTGCACGCGGGGCATGTGGATTACCTGACCCGCGCCCGCGCGTTGGGGGATGCACTGATCGTGGGGGTCAATGGTGATGCCAGCGTGCGCCGCCTGAAAGGGCCAGGGCGCCCCCTGGTTCCCGCGCAGGAACGAGCGACCGTGGTCGCCGCGCTGGCCGCAGTGGACCTGGTCGTCATCTTCGAGACGGACACCGCCATCGAGCTGATACAGGCACTACAGCCCGACATCTACGCCAAGGGGGGCGACTGGGGTCAACCGGGCGGTCAGCAACTGCCGGAGCTGGAGGCCGCCCAGGCCGTGAGTGCCAAGGTGCACTACCTGCCTTACCTGCCCGGCTATTCCACGACCGCGCTGATCCAACGCATCGTCAGCCAAATGACTCCAGAGAGCTTCACGGTTCCAGGGAATGCGCCCCGTGAGTGAACTGGCCACCACCCTCCCCCCGTCTGAGACGACGGCCCCCAGCGAGATCGCTCGTTCGGCCGGGATTCTGGCGCTGGGCAGCGTCACCAGCCGGGCGTTAGGCCTGGCGCGCGAGACCCTCATCGCCGATCTGTTCGGCGCCACGGGGCCGGTGAGCGCGTTCCGCCTGGCCAGCCGCGTGCCGCTCATGATCTACGATCTGCTGGTCGGAGGCATGCTCAGCGCCGCGTTGGTACCTGTGTTGAGCGATTACGCCCGCCCCGAACGACGTCGCGAGCTATGGCCGGCCGCGTCCGCGGTGCTCAGCATCCTGGGCGCGCTGTTGGCCCTGCTCGTCGTCCTGCTGGAATTGCTCGCCCCGCAGGTGGCGTGGCTGCTGGGTGGCGGCTTCGACCCCGGGCTGCAGGCCGTGCTGACGCGCTCATTGCGCATTTTGACCCCCTCCGTGCTCCTCTTTGGGATGGCCGGCGGCGTCACGGCCATCCTCTACGCCCTCAAGCGTTTCACCCTGCCTGCCTTCGGCGCGGCCATATTCAACCTGGGCATCGTGGTCACCGTGATCCTGCTGGCCGGCCGGCTG
>DAOUAJ010000104.1:0-6397 GCA_034433615.1 Anaerolineae bacterium
AGGGCGAGGCACTTCAGTCGTTCTTTTTGACAATCCCAGCTCTGCATCTATAATGGCCCTAATCTTGTATTCCGGCCAGAGTCTGTTTCAGGCTTTGTACCCACGCAGAGATAAGGAGGAGTAATACACCATGTACACCATGCGTCGGATGAGGTTAGCTCTCGTTGTCCTGAGCCTGGCCTTGTTGGTAGCTGCCTGCGTCCAGCCTGTCCCACCTGCGGCGCCGGCCGAGCCGACAAAACCAGCCGCTCAGGAGCCCACGAAAGCGGCGGAACCCGCCAAGATCAAGATCAAAGTGGGCACGAATGCTGAGTACCCGCCCTTCGAATACGTAGATGAGTCCGGTAACATCGTCGGCTTTGACGTGGACCTCATCAAGGCGCTGGCCGAGCGCGCCGGGTTCGAAGTCGAGCTGGTCAATACCAAATGGGATGGCATCTTTACCGCGCTGGCAGCCGGCGAATTTGACGCCGTCTGCTCGGCCGCGACCATCACCGATGAGCGCAAGCAGACCGTGGACTTCAGTGATCCCTATTTCAACGCCGGCCAGAGCATCGCCGTGCTGGAATCTAACACCGAGATCAAAAGTGTGGAAGACCTGAAGGGGAAGCGGATCGGTGTGCAGTTGGGTACCACCGGCGACATAGAAGCGTCCAAGATCGAGGGGGCTGAGGTCAAGCGCTACGAGGAAATCACGCTGGCTTTCCAGGCGTTGGCCAATGGCGATGTAGATGCCGTCGTCAATGATGCGCCCACCTCTGCGGATATCATCAAGGCCAATCCTGAGATCAAGGCCAAACTCGTGGGCGAACCTTTCACCAACGAGTTCTACGGCATTGCAGTCAACAAGAACAGGCCGGAGATCCTCAATGCCCTGAATAAGGCGTTGGCTGAGATTAAGGCAGACGGCACGTACGATCAGATCTACAAGAAATGGTTTGGTGGTGACTGACGGCGCGAAACGCCGATCTCAGAAGCAGTCATCAGAGAATCACGCGGCCGTCCATCATGCCTTCGAGAGCACGAACGGACGGCCGCGTTGGTTGTCTTCTTTGTAGAAGGGGGGCGTTAGATGACATCAGAAGCGAGCGAACCTGACGGATTGGCTGGTATTGCATTCAGAACGAGATCACAAAGGCTCTGGCAGCCCCGTTCCTGGACCCATCTGGACCTGGCGCGAGTCCCCTGGTGGGTGGTGATCGTCGTCATCGTTGGGCTTTACGTCACGATCTCTATGCTGGCGTCCCCCCGTTATCGCGACGTCTTTCGCTTCATCGTCCCAGGGCTGCGCGTGACTTTGCAGGCGACCTTTGCCGCCTACGGCCTGGCGTTGATCATCGGCCTGATTGCAGGGCTGATGCGGGTGTCCCGTAACCCCGTGTTGTATGCTCTCTCAACCCTGTACGTAGAGATCGTGCGCGGCATCCCCATGCTGGTGATCTTGCTCTACGCGGGCTTTGTCATCTCCCCGCGGCTGCGCGACACCACGGCCGGGACCATCACCCTTTCCGACATTCAGGAGGCGGTCCTGGGCTTGGCCATCGGCTACGGCGCTTACCTGGCCGAAGTGTATCGTGCAGGCATCGAGTCTATCCATCGAGGGCAGATGGAAGCCGCGCGCTCGTTGGGTATGACCTACATGCAGGCCATGCGTTACGTCGTGCTGCCTCAGGCCATCCGGGTGATCTTGCCGCCCCTGGGCAATGACTTTATCGCCATGCTCAAAGACTCCTCCCTCGTCGCTGTGTTGGCGATTCCCGACCTGCTGCAGATGGGGCGACTTTACATCTCCCGCACCTTTCGCGCCTTCGAGGGGTACAACTCCGTCGCTTTGTTGTATCTGGCCATGACGCTCCTGCTTTCGCTGCTGGTGCGCTGGATCGAGAGGAGGTGGGGCACCCGTGGCCGATAACATCATTCAGATCCGGAACCTGCACAAATCGTTTGGGCATGTACACGCCCTGCGCGGTGTTGATCTGGACGTGGCTCGAGGGGAGGTGGTGGTCATTATTGGCCCCAGCGGATCGGGCAAGTCCACCTTGCTGCGTTGTATCAACCACCTGGAGGCGCCCACCTCAGGCGAGGTGATCGTGGATGGCGTCTCTACCACCGACCGTCGCACCGACATCAATGCATTGCGGGCCGAGGTGGGCATGGTGTTTCAGTCGTTTAACCTGTTTCCCCACCTGACCGCGTTGGAGAACATCCTGTTAGCTCAACTGGTCGTGCGTCGGCGCTCTCGCCAGGAGGCCGAACAGATCGCCCACGGGTTACTGGCTAAGGTCGGGATACCAGAGAAGGCCAGCGCTTACCCTGGCCAGCTTTCTGGTGGCCAGCAACAGCGGGTAGCCATCGCCCGTGCCCTGGCCATGCAGCCTAAGATCATGCTGTTTGATGAGCCCACCAGCGCCCTCGACCCGGAGATGATCAAAGAGGTCCTGGACGTGATGCTGGATCTGGCGCGTGAAGGTATGACGATGGTGGTGGTCAGCCATGAGATGGGGTTCGCCCGCAACGCGGCCGGCCGCATCGTCTTCATGGACGAAGGCCAGATCGTTGAAGAAGCCCCACCTGACCAGTTGTTCGCCAACCCGCGCCATGAGCGCACGAAGGTCTTTTTAAGCAAGATTCTGCATTAGCTATCAGCCATTAGCTATTGGAGTTGTCTATGTCTGATCGTTTGTGGGAGCGCCTGCGAGCGCCGGGCGTGATCATTGCCGATGGAGCTACGGGCACGATGTTGCAATGCGCCGGGCTCCCCATCGGGACGCCGCCGGAACGCTGGGTGTGGGAACGCCCTGAGGAGGTCACAAAGCTGCATCGGACTTATGTAGAAGCCGGGGCCGAGATTATCCTGACCTGTACCTTTGGTGGCACATTGCCACGCCTGGCCAGGGATGGACTGGACGCTCACGCGGACGAAATCAACCGCCGCGCGGCCAGGCTGGCTCGCCAGGCAGCCGGCGATCGGGCGTTGGTGGCAGGTGACATCGGGCCGACGGGGCTCCTGATGGCACCCCTGGGCACGCTCTCTTTCGAGGAGGCCGTGGGGATCTTCCAGCGACAGGCAGCGGCACTGGCCGAGGCGGGGGTTGACTTCTTCCAGATCGAGACCATGAGTGACCTGGGAGAGTTGCGAGCGGCGGTGGAGGGGGCTCGTCGTGCGGCGCCTGAGCTCCCCATTTTCGCGACGATGAGCTTTGACAGCGGCGGCCGCACCATGATGGGTGTGCGCCCAGAAGATGCCGCCGGGCTGCTCAAATCGCTTGAGGTGACGGCGATGGGGGCCAACTGCGGCCGCGAGGCGGAGAAGACCGCTGCCGCCGTGCGCACCATGTACACCGTAGCACCGGCGGTGCCCGTGATCATCAAGCCCAACGCCGGGCTGCCACGTATGGAGAACGGTCGGCCTGTCTATGACATGGCTCCGGAAACGCTGGCGGCGTTGGCCCGGCAGTGGGCGGCTGAGGGGTTTAAGGTGATCGGCGGCTGCTGCGGCACAACGCCCGGTCATATCCGAGCCATAGCCCAGGTGTTGCGTGAAAGCTGAGTCTCATCCATGTCTCTCAAATCGCGCGATCGAGTCTCTAGCTTGCTGGCCGGCCGCCCAGTGGATCGAACACCCATCGGTGAGGTCGCCGTCTCCGACCGTCTGGTGCGCGGACTGACCGGCCTGAGTTGGGACCAGCCGGTGCCTTGGGGAGCCCGTCGCGCTGTCATCGAGCGTCTGGGGCACGACGTGGTGACGGTATCCTTCGCCGATCAACCCCTGGACGATGCCTTGTTCTGGGTGCGTCAGTGGCGGATGGAGACCGATCTGTTTGTCGTGGCACTGATGCCCGGCCTGTTGGCTAGGGCCATCCAGGTATGGGGCGGGGACGCCACGCAGGCCCGCCTGATTTATGACCCTTCGCAAGTTTCTTCCTTCTTCGCTGAGAGTGTGCTCGATTTGCATCATCTGGCCCGCCAGGTCACCGACGCCGGGGCAGACGTGCTGATGGTCAGTGACCCTCTGGCCGGGCATGACGGTCTGCGTTGGCTTCCAGAGTGTCTGCGTCAGGTATACTTCCCGTTCTTGGCATTGCTGGCGCAGATGGTACATCGGGAGGACCTGTTGCTCTTTTTGCGTGCCCCAGGGCCTCTGTCGTCGGTGTTGGAAGATATTGCGGCTGCGGAGCTGGACGGACTGCAAGGGTTTTGTGAGGGAGACAGGGTTGACCTGGCAGACGTGCGCGCCGTGATCGGCCGTGACCTGTGCCTATGGGGTGGTGTGGATGCTACCTGGCTCTCCTTGCCGGATGTAGAGACCTGGCTGGCCCAGCGATTGCGTTCCTGGCATGCCGGCCCCGCGGGTGTTCCCACCATCCTGGGGACGCGCAACGGGCTTACGGAGGACCTGGGTCTCATTGAGCTTGAACGGCTGGACGCGATTTGGGCAGAAATAGAGGGTACGCCGCGACGGTTAGGTGCACCATCGCGGCTGGTCAGGGTTAACATGTAGCCTTCTGAGAGGCAAAGGCTACAAGTTCACCCACCAGGGGGCGGGATCTAAATCATCTAGTCTTCTGAAAGGCGAAGGCTACAAGGTGCGACGTGAGGCGACAGAAGTCCTGGTCATTGGCGGTGGCGCCACCGGCACGGGGGTGGTGCGGGACCTGGCCATGCGCGGCTTCCGCGCCATCCTGGTCGAGAAAGCAGACCTGGCCAACGGGACGACAGGCCGCTATCACGGCCTGTTGCACTCCGGTGGCCGCTACGCTGTCAGAGATCCTGTTTCCGCCCGTGAGTGCATCGCCGAGAACTTCGTCCTGCGCCGCATCATCCCCCACTGCCTGGAAGACCTGGGCGGCCTCTTCGTCGTGACTCCGTGGGACGATCCGGCCTACGCTGATGAGTGGGTGACTGCCTGCCGGGATTGCGGCATTCCGGTCGAGGAGATCAGCCCGGCACAGGCCCTGCGCGAGGAGCCCATGCTCAACCCCCGGATCAGCCGGGTGTTCCGGGTACCCGATGCCGCCTGTGACTCGTTCGAGGTAGTGACGGCCAACGCCGCTTCGGCCAGGGCGTACGGGGCGAAGGTGTGGAACTACCACCGCGTGCTGGCCATTCTGCGCGAGGGGGATCAGGTGATAGGTGCCCGGATCCTTGACGAACGCCGGGGTGAGGAGGTCATCGTCCATGCCGATTGCGTGGTCAACGCGGCCGGCGCGTGGGCCGGGCAAATCGCTGCCCTGGCGGGTATTGAGATCGTGATGCGCCCGGCCAGGGGGACGATGGTCGCCATGAACCATCGTTTCGTCAACACCATCATCAACCGTTGTCACCCGCCCGGCGACGGCGACATCCTGGTGCCTGTGCACACCGTCTCTATCATCGGAACCACTTCCATCCCGGTGGACGATCCTGATCGCTACCCCATCGAGCGTTGGGAGATCGAGCGGCTGCTGGAGGAGGGTGAGAAGCTGGTGCCCGGCTTCTCGCAGAGGCGGGCGCTGCGGGCCTGGGCCGGCGTCCGCCCCCTTTACGAAGAGCGTCCGGTCCCCAGTCCGCAGTCCCCAGTCCCCAGTCACCAGTCAGCGACCAACATGCAACACGTAACACGCACCACGCACCACGCAACCAGTGACTTGCGCGCCGTCTCCCGGGGCTACACCGTGATGGATCACCGGCAGCGAGACGGCGTGGCGGGTTTCATCTCCGTCGTCGGCGGCAAGTTCACCACCTATCGTCTGATGGCGGAGCACACGGTGGACGCGGTGTGCACGCAACTGGGGACGCGCCGGCCATGCCGCACGGCTGAGGAGCCCGTGCCCGGCTCCGAAGACGGCCATTATCACACGTTGGGCCAGCGCCTGAACGAGCGCCAGGGCCAACACGGTCAGCTCATCTGCGAATGCGAGCTCGTCCACCGCGACCAGATCGAAGCATTTGTGCAGGAGACGGGCACGCGCGACCTGGACGACATCCGGCGCGGCCTGCGGCTGGGCATGGGGCCATGCCAGGGCGGCTTTTGCATCTATCGGGCCACTGCGCTGCTCCATGAGGTGACGAGCATCCCTATCGAACAGGCCAACCGGGCTCTGCAATCGTTCCTGGCTGAACGCTGGAGGGGGGTGCAACCGGTGCTATGGGGTGATCAGTTACGTCAGGCTTTCCTAGACGATTGGATTTTCAACGGGCTGCTGGCTGTTGACAGACTGATTGCAGATTCTGAGCGCAGTATTGGGTAGATTCGTACTGCTGGATGGAGAGTGACATGACGGCACAACTCGCCAGCTTTGGAGCCGCTATCGCCCTGCTGGTCTGGATTGTCCTCGACCTGCGGCACCTGCGCGCTGTGGCCAGGTGGGCGCAGGTTCACTCACGGCCGCGCATCTCCTGGGACGACCGGCCGCGA
>DAOUAJ010000105.1:0-4084 GCA_034433615.1 Anaerolineae bacterium
CATCGTCATCGCCACGCTGATGATCCCCGGCATGATCCTCTCCGAGACGGCTTTGAGCTGGTTGGGTCTGGGCCTGCGTCCCCCGCTTACCAGTTGGGGTGTGCTGTTGCAGGAGGTCAGCAGTGTGCGATCCATCCGGTTTGCACCATGGCTTCTCTTGCCCGTCCCGTTCGTTATCCTGGCCGTGCTCTCTTTCAACATGTTGGGCGACGGGCTGCGTGATGCGTTGGACCCCTACGGAGGCCGGTGAGAGGGATGTGCCATGTCTGAGCCGTTAGTGGAAGTCAAGGACCTCAAAGTCGAGTTCAACGTACGAGATGGGATCGTCCACGCCGTGGATGGGGTTTCTTTCACCGTCAACCGGGGGCAGACGTTAGGCATTATCGGCGAAAGCGGCTGTGGCAAGTCTGTAACCGCCAAGGCGATTTTGCACATGGTGCCCAAGCCGGGCAAGATCACCAGGGGTGAGATCCTGTACTATCGTCGAGTGCGGAACAACGGCACCGGTGAGGCCATTGAGCAGGTGAACATCACACAGTTGGACCCGGATGGAGACGAGATTCGCAAGATTCGCGGCGGCGAGATCGCCATGATCTTCCAGGAGCCGATGAGCTCCCTGACCCCGGTTTACACCGCGGGCAGCCACATCGGAGAGGCGGTCACTTTGCACCGCCTCATGCCCCTCCGCAAGATCGGTGATCAGATGGCGGAAACCATCCGGGCGCACCGGCAAGTCACCAAACAAGAGGCTCGCGAGATTGCCATCGAGATGCTGCAGAGGGTGGGGATCCCCAAACCCCAGCAGCGCGTGGACGCCTATCCACACCAATTGAGCGGCGGGCAGCGGCAGCGGGTCATGATCGCCATCGCGCTCTCCTGCCAGCCGGCCATGCTGATCGCCGATGAGCCGACGACGGCGCTAGATGTGTCCATCGAGGCGCAGATTCTGGATATCATGCGCGAATTACAAGAGACCACCGATATGGCCATTATGTTTATCACGCATAACCTGGGTGTCATTGCGGAGATGGCCGATGAGGTTTGCGTGATGTACATGGGCAAAGAGGTGGAAAAAGCCTCCGTCGTCAAGATATTCTACGAGCCTCGGCATCCGTACACACGGGCCTTGCTCAAATCTATCCCCCACGTGGGTAAGAAAAGCCGGGAGCGATTGGCTTCCATCACAGGGATGGTGCCCGATCCGTTCCACTTGCCGCCAGGGTGCGTTTTCCATCCCCGTTGCCCGGAGTATATGCCGGGGAAGTGCGATCGGATCGTGCCCTCCTGGACGCAGGTAGGGGAAGACCACTGGGCCAGGTGTCTGTTGTACGAGGGGGTGTGAGAAGAATGGCTGGACGAACACAGGGCGATATTCTGCTCGACGTCAAACGGTTAAAGAAGTATTTCCCAATTCAGCGCGGGATATTACGACGGACCATAGGTTATGTCAGGGCAGTGGACGACGTCAGCTTTTTCGTCCGTGAGGGTGAGACGTTAGGGTTAGTGGGCGAGAGTGGCTGCGGCAAGACGACAGCGGCCCGCACCATCATCCGCCTGTACGAGCCAACTGCTGGAGAAGTGTACTTTAAAACAGAGAGGTTCTCAGTCAATGGTGAAGCCCAGATGGTCAATCTGCTGGAGCTAGACAAAGAGCAAATGAAGCTGCTCCGGCAGGACATAGCCATGATCTTCCAGGATCCAGTCGGCTCTCTGAATCCCAGAATGAGCGTGTTCGACATTGTCGCCGAGCCTTTGGTGATTCACGGCAAGGGCACAGGGCCCGAGACCGAGGAGACCGTGGTCCGGCTTCTGGAGCGCGTGGGCCTCCGCCCGGAACACATGCGCCGTTATCCGCACGAGTTCTCGGGTGGCCAGCGGCAGCGGATCGGTATCGCCCGCGCCCTGGCTTTGAGCCCGCGTCTGGTCTTCTGCGATGAACCTGTCTCTGCCCTCGACGTGTCCATTCAGGCGCAGACGCTGAACCTGTTGCAAGACTTGCAGGAAGATTTCAACCTGGCGTACGTCTTTGTGGCCCACGACTTGAGCGTAGTCCAGCATATCTCCGACCGCGTGGCCGTGATGTATGTGGGCAAGCTGGTGGAGATGGCCGACGCCGAGGAGTTGTACATCCATCCCCTGCATCCCTACACTGAAGCGTTGCTATCGGCCGTGCCCAAGCCCGATCCTTTGTACAAATCCGAGCGCATCCTGATGCAGGGCGATGTGGCCGATCCCTCAAATCCGCCGCCGGGGTGTTACTTCCACCCGCGGTGCCAATATGCCGTGGACATTTGCTCCAGGCAGGTGCCAGAGTTTCGTGAACTCAGGCCGGATCACTTTGTGGCCTGCCACCGCGCCGATGAGTTGACGCTGAGGGGGGTGTAGAGCAAGCAAAGGAGAGGGTGTCATGCGATTGAGTCGGATACCGGTGAGCATGCTTGCTCTCATCCTGTGGATCGCGACGGCGGTCGTAGGCCTCTGGGAGATCGTGGTCGTTCAGGGTATATTCTTGCGGCTCTACACTCGTTTTGGGCATGACTATTGGGTGGGTCTAACCCTCCGTAACTGGATTGTGCTCGTCCTGAGCATGGTGTGGTTGGTATTTGCCATCTTCACCGGAGAATATCACCACAAGAGGGTAGGCCAGCGCGCCTCATGGAAGCTGTTTGGCCTGACCGCAGCCGTCGAGCTGGCGATTCTGGTCGTAGCCCTTTTCGTTTGACATAACTAAACGGGAGGTATGCTGTGCAAGTGGCAACGGCAGTACAAAGCGGGATGGAAGGTGTTGTTGAATCGCCCGAACTGACGGTGGAGGTGGCCCAGTTGTGGCCGCGCAGAGGCCAGTGGACGGAGGCAGATTATTTCGCTTTACCGGATGCGAATCGGTTTATCGAGCTATCGGAAGGAGCGTTGATTATGCCACCCCACCCGACAGAGACGCACCAGCGTATTGTTGGCGATGTCTACGTGATGATTCGTCGCTTCGTTGAGGGGGCCTATGAACTGTTGGGAAAGTGGGGTCCAGGTGAAGAAGTTCGCTCAGAGGTGTTGGTTGGATTCAAGGTAGCGGTGGATGAAGTGTTTGAAGGATGAGATAAAAAACCCGAAGGGTCTCTTGAGACCCTTCGGGTTTGTCCCTGCACCTGTCTAGCGTTTTACCACCATCGGCATATAGACCGTCGGGTGGCGTGCAGCCGAATCCTCTCCCGTGGCCAGCATCAGCGGCAGGTAGACAGCCGGGCGAGGCCCCGCCGCTGTCCCCGGCACGGCCATCTGTGCTGGCGGCTCGCTGCTCACCGCCGGTTGTGAGCGCGGCAGCTTTGACGCCATATTCTGGCGTTCTCCTCTTATTGCTAGGCCACAACTGTCACTCACCGTTATCTCCAATTGGTATGTGGCCTCGGTGAACCCCTCCACCTCGATCTGATAGAGACCGCTCCGGGGGGCTGTGAACTGGGCCTGGTCAACTTGTCCTGCTTCGTTCAGGCTGTACCAATAGGGGTCTCCACTCTGGTAATCCGGCGGCCAGACGTAGAGGTCTGGATCACCGCTGCCCGGCGTTACCCGCACGGTCAGGCATTGCCCTGCCTCTACGGGCACCCGGTAAGTCCGTATCTCTCCTGCGAACACCAGGTCGCTCTCCGGCACGTAGTTGAGCGACACCGACATCGGCCTGGCTGAGATGTTACCGGCCCGGTCCGCGGCCCAGGCCTGGATGTAGCGCAGCCCGCCCTCCGGGTGCAGTTCCCAATGGTGATCCTGCCCATAGGGCAGCCACTCCGTCCACTGCACTGGTACCCAACTCTGCGCTCCGGCACTCCAGTGCAGCTCCACGTAGAAAACCTGGGCCACCCCGCTGCCGCCAGGGTTGTCCTCGGCCTGGACGGTCAGGGTGATGGCACGGCTCCTCGTTTCCGTAGTGCCGCCGTTGATCTGCAGGCTCGTTACCGTCGGAGGTGTGGTGTCCGGCGCCGGCGGCTGCACCGTGATGGTGCGGCTGACTACGTTGTTGGTCTCGTCCGTCTCGGCGATGAGGTTCTCCGGGTCAATCTGGGCCCAAATCGTGTAGGTCTCGGCGCGCTGA
>DAOUAJ010000106.1:0-2941 GCA_034433615.1 Anaerolineae bacterium
ATAACCGCACTGGGCATGCGATGGGCGAGGTCTCCCGACCGAGCCCTTTCGCCTCGGTCGGGAGACCTTCGGCGATCAAGGTGAGAATAGCCGCACCGGGCATTTTCGTCCATCGGAACGCCGGGCGGTGGCCCGGCTGGGTAGCTGCCCTGAAAATAAGCAGTCAGCGATTAGCGATTAGCCACTCTCAGTTCTCAGAAGACCATGGGCTAAAAGCTGACAGCTAACCGCTGACGGCTGACCGCTTTTCATGCGCTGTGGCGCCGGCCGCGGCATGGGCATCTGCCCTGAGACTGCGGAGTAGGCCAGGGGACAGGCAAGCACAGGTGGACAGGCACAGGGGATACCAGCGGTTGTTTTGATGGGCAGGGAGGTGTACGGTGGCAGTATCAGTGGGGCTAAAGGGCCCGGCGGACTGGCCTTATCAGGATGACCTCTTATGGCTGCGGGTCAGCGCCTTGCGTCGCCTGATGACGGCCGGCCTGGCGCTCGGGCTCCTGTGGTACGCGTACGTGGCAGGCTGGCTGGAGATCGTCAGCCTGCGCGCGTGGAGCGGCCCGATGACCCTGGTCGGGTTCAGCGCGCTGGCCCATCGGCTGCTGGCCCGCCGAGGGTTTGTTCCCGCGGCCTGCATCTATGTGGCGGGGGCGGCTCTCAGCGTCCTCCTGGCAGCCTGGGCCTATGGGAATGCCTCGGTGCTCTTGCTGTTGTCGCTGGCCGTGGGGGTCGCCGGCCTGCTGATCGGTCCAGGGGCCAGCTTTCTGGCGGCGACGACCACCGCCGGCGCCCTTGCGGCCAGCGTCCTCCTCCCCCCTGCGCCGTTGCTTCCCCCCTCGCTGGCATGGCTGACCGGCCTTGCTGCCTTCCTGATGGCGTTCCTGCTGTGGGTGGCGATGTATCCATTACGGATGACGTTGCACTGGGCCTGGGCGAGCTATGAGCGGGCGCGGCAACAAACCGAGGCATTGAGGGAGCATCGGGCTCAGCTCAGCCGCGCGCTGAAAGACCTGGACCTGGCCTACCGCCGCCTGGAAACCATGGCCGTTGAGCTGGAGCGCGCCCGCAAAGCCGCTGACGAAGCCCGTCGCTTGAAGGCCGAATTCGCTGCCAATATCAGCCACGAGCTGCGCACCCCCTTGAACCTCATCATCGGCTTCAGTGAGATGATGGCGATGGCCCCCCACACCTACGGCGAGCCGCTTCCGGCTAACTACCGCGGCGACGTGCAGGCTATCTACCGTAACGCCAAACACCTCTCGAACCTGATTGACGATGTGCTGGACCTGAGCCAGATTGAGGCCGGGCGCATGGGACTGGTCAAGGAGCCCATCTCGATCCAGGCCGTCGTGGCCGAGGCCATCTCCACCGTGTCGCACCTGTTCGAAAGCAAAAAGCTCTCGCTCACGACGGAGATCCCGGGTGATCTCCCCTGGATCCCGGCCGATCGCACCCGGGTGCGCCAGGTTTTGATTAACCTGCTCAACAACGCCGCCCGGTTCACCGACCAGGGAGGCGTGACCATCACGGTGGCCGCCGACAATCGGGAGGTGACCGTGGCCGTGACCGATACAGGGATCGGAATCGCCGAGGAGGATCTCCCGAAGGTGTTTGAAGAGTTCCGACAACTGGATGCTTCGATCCGGCGTCGTTCCGGCGGCAGCGGCCTGGGGCTGGCCATCAGCAAGAAATTCGTGGAGCTACATGGGGGACGGATGTGGGTGACCAGCAAGATGGGGGAGGGGACCACCTTCTACTTCACCCTGCCCGTGCGGGAAGAGCTGGGGATCAGCCGGCCGCCGCCCGCCTGGGAGACGTGGGCGCACCCAACGCCGGGCCGGGATGGTCAGAGGACGATCGTGGTGGTGGACGAGAAGCCGGCGACCGCCCGGCTCTTCCAGCGGTATCTGGACGACTACCAGGTGCTTGCCGCGGCCAACGAGGACGAGGCACGGCGGTTAGCGGCTCAGCAGGCAATCCACGCGATCGTGGTCGTCTCCTCGTCGGGCGAGTCGGGCTGGCTGCGGCTTCGTCAGGCGCGTGAAGGGTTACCCACTGTGCCTGTAATTGTCTGTACCTTGAGAGGCGGCACCAAGGCTGCTCGTCCTCCGGGCGTGGTCAGTTACCTGGTGAAGCCAATCTCGCGCGACCAGTTTCTGGCAGCGCTGGAGGGCCTGGGCGAGCAGGTGCGGAGCCTGCTGATCGTGGACGATGATCCGGAAGTGGTGCGCCTGCTGAGCCGCATGGCCCATCTGGCCCCGCGCCCGTTCCAGGTGATGAGGGCTTATGGAGGGGCGCAGGCGCTGGCCCTGCTGCGCCGACGGCGGCCGGGAGCTGTGGTGTTGGACCTGTTGATGCCGGAGGTGGATGGGTATACGGTGCTGGAGCACATGCAGGCGGACGAGCGGCTGCGAGAGATTCCGGTGATCGTGGTGACGGCGAAGGGACAGGAGGAGGAGGTGATCACGGCCGGGCTGGTGGGCGTCACCCGCCGTGACGGGCTCTCGGTGGGGGAGCTGATGCGCTGTCTGAAAGCGAGCCTGGATGCGCTGCGCCCGCTGGCCATGATCCACACCGCGCCAGGGCTTTGCGACAAATCTTCTCCTATGATAAACTGAGCCTGAGATGACGCGTGCTCGTAAACCACGGCGCCGGCCTGAGAACTTCGTGATAGCGCTTACACAAGACGACGAAATCCTAGTCTATCTCGAGCGAGAGGGCCGGACCGTGGTCAGGTTTTCCGTCCAATCTCGCGCTCGGATTCGGGGAGAATGGCGATCCGTAGTGCGCTTCGATACGGCGCACCAACGTGCCCATAAAGATATCTGCTATCCTGATGGCACACAGGAAAGGCAGGAATTGGAGTTGGATGATTATGGCGTTGCGCTGACCTATGCCTTGCGTGATGTGAAAGCACGTTGGGAGTTCTACCGTGAGCGGTATG
>DAOUAJ010000107.1:0-5872 GCA_034433615.1 Anaerolineae bacterium
GGCGCTTGGCTCGGTTGGTTGAATTCCGACGACTATTAC
Organism: Anaerolineae bacterium; assembly: GCA_034433615.1. Lineage (GTDB taxonomy): Bacteria > Chloroflexota > Anaerolineae > DUEN01 > DUEN01 > DAOUAJ01. Next base: position 40 of record DAOUAJ010000107.1, read on the forward strand.
GTACGTAATATGCTGTCCGAATTGCAGCCATACCTTTCGGCCGGAGCGTATGCCAATCTTGTTTATGGTGATGTCGAGTATATTGACAGAGATGGTACGCTTCGCAGCATCTACCGCTCGCAACCGTTCACCCTGAAAAAAGCCTTATTAGAAGGATTAGTCCATACACCTTCTGTCCTTTGGCGCTCTGAATTAAGCGCCAAAGCAGGCCTTCTTCAGGAACAATACCACTATGCCCTGGATCTTGAGTACTGGCTTCGCGTCGCGCCTCACGCCAGAGCTCAATACCATCCGGCCGTGCTAAGCGTTTTTCGCCGACATGGCAGCAGCAAGACAGTACAATCGGAGCTGGTTTTGGTAGAGGAAGCGCGTGAAATCCGAAACAGATATCTGAATCAAGAACCGTATCGTTCCCTGATTACGCCAACAGAACGCTCCTTATTGGAGGCGGGTGCAGAGTGGACGATCGGTATGCTGCTTTCTCGTCAAGGGAGAGAGGAAGAGGCTGTAAGGCACTTCAAAATCGCAATAGAGGAAAATAACATTTTCGATTTTCCCTGGTTGGCGGCGATACGCACCGCACGTGAACTATTGGAAGACAAACCGCGTGCCGCTAACGAAATCGCCACGGCAATTCGGCTCGTCCCGCTTGATGACGCCCAGAAGAAACGATTCGCACGACTGGTTTGGGAACAGTATTACCAGCTTCACTTTTATGGCGGACACCGTGACGGATGCCCAGAATCTGTTGTTCGGGCCATCGTGCCACTGGTGCTATCTAATCCGGTTCGTATGACGCAACGTGGCTTTCTGGCCATTAGCTTGCGCAATATAGCCTCATATATCAATAAATATCTAAGTCGCTATGCAATTTAAGTATTGGTTTCGTCTTATTTTATTGTCATTAATGCTGATCGCGGTCATCCTCCCCTGCTCGTCTCTTGCGCAGGATGAGTCTTTGCCATGGAGCAAACCGGAGAAGTTGATGGGCCTTCCCAAGGGGCTCAACCCTTCGGTGCCAATCATCTTCACTGGCTACTCTGGCCAAACATATGCGTTTTGGTTTGGAAAACCTGTTGATGATCCCGACGGTCCAATTGCACTTTACTTCGTACGCTGGGAGGATGTTGGTTGGAGTCAGGTATTTGATGTCGTCATTGCTCCTGAAACGATCATCCCTGAAATAATCGCTGGCGGTGAAGACGCTGAGGGCTATCTTCATGTGATCTGGGGCGGCGGCGCTCTTTGGCATACAAAAGCCTTAGCATCTCAAGCATACGATGCAAGGTCGTGGAGTCCGATCCAAAAACTCTATCAAGGAGATCGAGTGCTCGATGTAGCCGGTGTTATGGATCGAAACGGACTCTTTCACATCGTTTTTGCAACAGCAGGTCATGAAATACGCTACCTGCGCCTCGGATCAGAGGGGGACGTGCCGGAGAGTATTTCTCTTAGGCAGATTCCAGGAGGCGATTCTTGGGCTTATCGCCCTTCGATTATCGTTACCGACCGAGGGGTGCTATATGCCAGCTGGGCAGAGACATCCGACAACGGTGTGCGAGGTGTACAGTGGACTCGTTCGAGCGATTGGGGAGAAACCTGGGCCGAACCTGACTGGGCCGCAATGGGGCACCGCGGCATGTACCTGTTTTACTTTCCCTCCGGTGGTTTGCTGGCGAAAATCGTGTGGGGGGGCGTAGGCGTCGGCGGTCGCGAAATCCAGTTATCCTTCGACGATGGCGAAACCTGGTCGGCTCCATTTGATCTGACGCAAGGAGTCGGAATGGCTGGCTACACCGGGCAAGTTGCTACGCTTGACAGCGGTGGAACGTTACATGTTTTAGTAAACCTTGGCGATGGACGTTATGTTCATTCGCAATATAGAGAGGGGCGTTGGGCTCCCAATGTGTGGACCGGGTGGGAAGCTTCCGACTGGATTAATGTGGCCACAGTACGTGGTCACCGTTTGGTGGTCGTATACTGGGTGCCCGGCAGTATCATGTCATCGCAGCTGCTATTAAGTACTCCAGTTTTGTCAGTGCAGGAACCCATCTTAGGCGAGAGAATAACGAGAGAAACTAAAGATGTTAAGCCAACGCCCCCAACCTACCAGAGCCGAGAAATCGCAAAGGAACTCAATGGACAGGAAACACCGACGAAACTGTCCGTAATCCCCATCAACAATGAACCAAAGCGAACTGGTACAGTCCATCCTCTGCTTGTGGCGAGTCTACTGTCCTTAGGATTCATAGTGTTGATCTGCGCATCAAGCATAAGGCGGCGGCACATAAGGTAGGACGACATGGTAAATCCGAAAGTTACTGTTATTGTTCCTTGTTATAACCATGCACATTTTCTACCGGATGCCATTCACAGTATTTTGGGCCAGACCTTCGTGGATTGGGAGGCCATCATTGTCGACGACGGCTCCACCGACAACACGCAGGAGGTGGCGGCGCAGTTCACCGATCCGCGCATTCGCTATATTTACCAGGAGAACCGGGGCCTGTCGGCCGCCCGCAACACTGGCCTACGGAATGCCCGGGGCGAATTTATCGCCCTGCTGGACGCGGACGACATGTGGGAGCCGGAATTTCTGGAGATCTCTGTGCGCATGTTGGAAACAAACCGGAATATCGCCGCAACGTACTGTGGTTTTCGGTACATGGACAGCAATGGCAACATGTTGCCGATTTCGGTGTGTCGCGTCGTTCCACCTGATCGTTTTCGGGATGAGCTCCTCAAGGGCAGCTGGTTAAGTTCCTGCTCCGTGGTAGTACGCGCCAGTGTCTACCAAGAAGTTGGTCTTTTTGATGAATCGTTGTCCGCTTGCGAAGACTATGACATGTGGTTGCGCATCTCAGCCAAACACCAATTCGTGGGCATTCCAGAAGTTTTGCTCCGCTATCGTCGGGTTGGAAACAACATGTCCGATGATGTCGATCGCATGAGCAATGCCTTAGCGACGGTTCTGGAAAAGCACTTAGGCTCGCTGGACACTCCAATCGAAGGTTGGAGTGCGCAAAAACTGTGGGCAATGGGAAATCTCTATACGCTACGTACTTTCGGTTATCTGGCACAAGGACGGGTGAAGCCTAGCGCCGAAAGTATGCTGCACCTCCTGGAGGTGCGACCAGATTTCGCTCAATCGTTGGATGCCTGGTACTCGCTTGCGTGCGTTCATCAATTGGTGGGCCAAAGAGGCGACCCGGCAACCTGGCGACCCAGCCAGGCAGAAAGTGATCTGTTGGGCCTTCTGGCCGAACTGCATACTTACAACATGGATGGAACACTGCTGCGTGTGCTACATAGTCAGGCGTACAATGCCCTGGCTCGAATGCACTATGCCGCTGGAAACTACCAGCAAGCGCGATCCTCGTTGCTGCGGAGCTTATTGCTTCAGTGGCGACTGTCTGCCTCCGGCAACCGCATCGCGCTGGCTCTACGCCTACTGCCTGGTTCCAGTCATTTGCGTCGATATCGCCCGAAACAGCAGAAATCGGCTGAGACCAACTGACATGATACGGGTCCTGTTTATCAATCACAGCACCATCATCGGTGGCGCCGAAACCAATCTTCTGAACATCATACGATACGCGCCCATTGGTGGCTACGAACCGGTTGGAGTGTTGTTGCCCGATGATGGTCCTCTGGCGGTTGAGGTTCGCACATTGGGGCTACCGGTAGGGTTGATTCGTTATCACGCCTTCCACTGGCGTAATCCGCTGCGATATGCTCAGACCATGTTTCAGCTCATCAGCTGGATTCGGCGCACCCGGCCGGCCGTCATTCATCTTAACCATCAGTGGTTGAGCGGTCATATCGTTCAGGCCGGTATCATGACGCGCGTACCGGTTGTGTGTCATATCCGAAACTATCTGGACGAGGCCTTCGTGCACGCACAACGTCGTTGGCTTATCAGGGCGCGAGCCATCATTGTGGTGTCAAAAGCCGTCCAACATCGAGCCCTAGATCTTGGCCTTCCCAAGAATCGGATCAGATTGATCTTCGACGGAGCTGACCTTAGGCGTTTTCAGAACACACAGTCTTTGCTGCCGGCGAAATCCGCCGAACAAAGGGGAAAGAACGGATGGGTAGTAGGCTTCTCCGGTCGAATTGTGCTGGAGAAAGGCCCGGAAGATCTCATAAGGGCGATTCCTCTGATACTTGCTTCTGTTCCGAATGTTCGGTTTTGTTTCTTGGGCGAAGATCGGGATGGTGGAGCGTTTATCGAACATCTCAAGACTATGGCGTCACGGCTTGGCGTGGGACAACACGTGCATTTCCTGGGCTTTCGGCAGGATGTCGAAAGCGTGCTGGCCGATTTCGATGTTCTGGTAATTCCCTCCCGTAGTTCCATGCCCGAGGGGCTCCCGCTGACGGCCCTGGAAGGGCTGGCGGTAGGATGCCTGGTGGTGGCCACGGTCAATAGCGGCCTTCCTGAGGTGATCCGAGATGGCGAGACCGGATTCCTGGTGCCTCCCGACGACCCTGAGGCTTTGGCCGCCGGTATAGTCAAGGTCCTGACCCTTTCGGAAGGCGAGCAGAGACGCCTCAAACGAGCAGGCCGAGAAGTGGTTGTCGGTCAATTCAGCATCGAGCAGCAGGTCACCCGACTTGGGCAGCTTTACCGGGAAGTAGTGTCATGATCAACGTCCTCCTCGTCAGCCCGCGCCTGCCACCGACCGACAACCGTTACGGCGGCGACAACGGCTATACCGACACACTGCTCCAATACCCTCCTCAGGGTGTGCGGTACTATCATTATGAAGACCTGATGGCCACGGGCCAGGTGCGCAAGCTCAAATGGCTCTACCGCATCGGCCCCCGGCTGCGCCGTTGGGGCATCCTCCCGTACGACCTGTGGGCCGAGTACCTGGTCAGCGACTTCGTGCCGGACATCCTGCACATTTACGGCTTTTCAGCGGTTGTACGGTTCCCCAAGAGCGCAGGACAAGTGCCGGTGGTGGTGGGATCCGGCACCGGCAGCTACAGCGACCTGCGCTATTACCTGGGTTGGTCGGAGCAGCGCGCGCGACGGGCGCGCTGGCGCAAACGACAGTACCTGCGCCTGATTGATGCGCATGACTCTAGCCTGCGACCCGAGAAGGCAGCGCGCGTGTTGGTCTGGTCGGAATTCTCGAAGCGGATGCACCTGGAGGAGGGCTATGTGCGTCCCGACCAGATCGAGGTGCTCTATCCGGGCCTGCCGTGGCGAGGCGATGCCAGGATGAAGCACCACGACGCAGATGGCGTCACCTTTCTTTTTGTGGGCAGAGACTTCGAACGCAAGAATGGCTCGCTGGTCTTAAGGGCATTTCGCCAGGTACGTGCCAGACACCCCAACGTGCGTCTGATTCTCGTGAGCAGACCGGCGGACGGAAGGCAGATTGTAGAGCCGGGCGTCACCCACTACCTCTTCCTGCTTCGTCAGGAATTGCTCGAACGCATCTACCCCCAGGCCGACGTGCTGGTACTGCCGAGCAAGGCCGAGGGGTTTGGGCTGGTGTTGCTGGAGGCGATGTCGTTCGGGATGCCCGTGATCGGGGTGGATGGGTGGGCGATGCCGGAGATCATTCGAAATGATGTAAACGGCTGGTTGATCGGGCAGGATTCGGTAGAGGAACTTACCAGGATCATGGATCGCTGTGCGAGCTCGCCGGACCTGCTTGCTGCGATGAGCCAAAAATGCCAGGAACACTTTATGCACCGGTTCTCGATTGAACGCCATAATCAATCGTTGCGAGAAACCTATGACAGAATCGTTCTGGGTCAGTCCTTTTAACCCCGCGCCCTTCGACGCTCGTATGCGCATCGTCGCTAAGATTGAGCC
>DAOUAJ010000108.1:0-38686 GCA_034433615.1 Anaerolineae bacterium
CCCCTCCCCGATGCTGGTTGCGATGTAACCTGCTGAAACTCGGCAAAAAGGGTTCCCAGTTGCTCGGCTGGAATTCCCGCGCCCGTATCTGATACGGACACGATGATCTCATCCTGCTCTCGCACCGCCCGGACACAGATCTCACCATGCTCGGTAAAGCGGCTGGCGTTAGCGAGCAGGTTCAGCAGCACCTGACGGATGCGCGTGCGATCTATAAGAAGCGGCGGCAGTGGTTCTGGCACGACCACGCGCATCGCCACGGGCTTGTCCTGCACCAGCCGGCCGGCTACCTCTACCGCTTCGTGCAGAACTTCTTCCAGGTTGGCCGGCTCGCGATGGACGGGCATCTTCAACGCCTCAATGCGCGCCAGGTCCAGGATGTCGTCCACCAGGTCGGAGAGGTAACGGGCGCTGCGCTGGATCTCAGCGATATCCCGTCGCAGCGCAGATGTCCACTGCACGTCTCCATATACCTCCGGGAAACGCTGCATGACCTCCAGAAAACCGAGAATGATATTGAGTGGGGTACGCAACTCGTGGCTGACGTGGATGGCGAACTGTTCTTTGAGGTGGCGAGCCTTCTCCGCCTCGTGGCGAGCCACTGCTAGCTCCTGATACTGGCGTTGAAGCAGGGAGTTGGCCAGATGGAGGGCCTTATTCAACCGGTTCACCTCACCGCGCTGCGTCCGCGCTTCTGTCGCCAGAGCGACCGCCTGGGCACTGTGGCGCCAGGCTCGATCCAATGCGGTGCGCAACGCGGCCATGCCCAGCGTCTGGAAAAGGGCCAGGATGACAACCAGAACGCCGGGGTCCTGCCAGACCGCTGGTTGAGTGTCGGGCACGGCCAGGTAAAGGAAGATGCTGACGATCACCATCAGAGCTGGCACGGACCAGGCCTGCAGCACAATACCTGCCAGCAGCATGGGTACAACGAAGAAGTAGCCCGCTTGGGGCAATTCGAAAGCCGCGTAGGCGATAGCTGTTGCAACGAAGGTGGTCCCTACAAGAGCAAGGGCAGCTATCTGTCGGTAACGCCTGGCCTGGCTCCACACGACCAGGCCTCCAACGATGACTGCAACGGTCAGCGCTACCAGATCCAACCGGATCTGGGGCTGAGCCATCACATACCACCAAGCTGCCCAGGCGCAGACAATAAGGGCAATAGCGCTGTGGGCCACCATCTCCCCTTGCAGATCCCGCCATTCCAGCTTTTCCACCGCTATAATGGGATCCATATTTAGCCTTGCCCCTCCTCCCAGAACGGTTGCTCCAAGTCCGACCAACGTCGGCGCTCGATGGCCGACAAATTTTTGCCTGCCAGCTCCCGCGGCGCTCATCCGTGCCCTCCTCACTGACCCATTATAATGCGGCCCTTCACCGGCAACAAACCACCTATCGTGAGCGTCACGAGTTGGGGACAGTGAAAGTCATGGCAAAGATAGGCCATTTGGCGGTTGACGAGGCGCGCGAGGTGAGGTATAGTATTATCTCAGATTGATTCAGAGGGAGCGCAGCGAGATGAGGCTACTTCCAGTAGCCAGGTGGATGTTGTTTGCGACGCAAACCATCCAGTGCATCTGTCCTGGGCGGGGGCATTAGCACCTCGTCCGGGAGGCGTTTGCTGCGTAGCAACCGAAGACCAACCGACGAGTCGGTGCGACCTGCCCCTGCGGTGAGGAGTAGAAAGCGCAGGGCGCCGGCGTCGAGAGCAAGCGGAGAGCTCAGGGCCAGCCCCTGGGCTCTTTTCATATCTCCGGCCGGGGCCATTGTCAGGTGACGCCAACGCCGACGTCGTCGTGTTGGTCTTTTTCTTTTTACCCATCTGTCTCATCTGTTGAGTGTGATGAGGGTCTGGACAGCACCGTAAGAGGGAGCCGTCCGTCTCCGAACTCCAAGCTTGGAGAAGGGGGGCAGAGGGATGGGGTTGAAAGCCGATCACGGTTAGATGCAGAGTTACCATGAAGCAGCATGGAAGGGTGGATATGGATAGCGAACAAATGGCAGAGATCCATCGCTTCGCCGAGCTGATTGAGCGGAGGCGACGTGGTGAGATAGACGAGGAGGACTTCCGGCGCTTTCGTCTACAACACGGCGTCTACGGGATTCGCGGTCAGACGGACATCCAGATGGTGCGGGTGAAGATCCCTCAGGGGGCTTTGACAGCTACTCAACTAGAATGCCTGGGGGAGATCGCTAGGCGTTACACCAGGGGAATCGGCCACATCACCACCCGTCAGGATATTCAGTTCCACTGGGTACCTCTGGAAGTCGTGCCAGAGGTGCTGCGTCGCCTGGCGGAAGTGGGGCTGACCACCCGCGAAGCCTGCGGCAACATCGTGCGCAACGTGACAGCCTGCCCGCTGGCGGGGGTATGCGCCACCGAGGTCTTCGACGTCACGCCGTATGCGGCCGCCTTGTCTCGCTACCTGCTGCGCAACCCCATCTGCCAGGCATTGCCGCGCAAGTTCAAGATCGCCTTCTCTGGTTGCGCCACCGATTGCGCCGTGGCCGGCATCCACGACATCGGCGCCGTGGCCGCGGTCCAGGAGGACGGTGGCACGCTTCGCCAGGGATTCCGGTTGTACGTGGGCGGCGGGCTGGGGCCGGTGCCACGAGCAGCCCACCTGCTGGAGCCGTTCACGCCAGCAGAAGACTTGATCTTGACGGCTACCGCCATCGTGCGTGTTTTTGACCGTCTGGGTAATCGCCAGAACCGGATGCGGGCTCGGATGAAGTTCCTTATCGAGGATCTGGGGATCGAGGAGTTCCGCCGATTAGTCTTCGAGGAGCGACGGGTAGTGTGGTCTGCTTGGCCTGGCGGACTGCCGCCAGCACCGGAGGTCCAGGAGCCAGGTTTATCGCCGGCCGTGGCACGGCCTGCATCCAATGGGCTAGCTCCGGCCGGGTTCGAGGTCTGGCGGAAGACCAATGTGGTCGCTCAGAGGCAGGCAGGCCTCTACGCCGCCTACGTGACCGTGCCGGGTGGGGATCTAACGCCCGATCAATTTCGGGCATTGGCGGCCCTGCTGCGGCGCTTTCCTGGCCTCGAGGCCCGCACTGTGATCACTCAGAACCTGGTGCTGCGCTGGGCGCGGGAGGAATGGCTGCCGCTTCTCTACGCAACGCTGGTGGAAGCGGGCCTGGGCCGGCCAGGGGTGCATGGCATCGGCGACGTGGTGGGCTGCCCCGGCGCTGACACCTGCAACCTGGCCGTGACCTACTCCCATCGCCTGGCACTAGAGCTGAGCCGACAGTTTGCAGAGCGTCCGGATGTGGCCCTGGCCGACGATTTGAGGGATGTCACCATCAAGATCAGCGGCTGCCCCAATTCATGTGGCCACCACCACATCGCTACCATCGGGTTGTACGGTGCGGCCCGTAAGGTCGGCGATCGTCAGGTGCCGTTCTATCAGCTCCTGCTGGGAGGCAAGGTGCACGATGGGGAGGTGGCCTTCGCCCGGCCGGTCATGCGCATCCCCGCCCGCCAGGTGCCGGAGGCCATTTTCCGGCTGATTGAGGCGTATCGAGCCGAGCGAGTTGATGGGGAATCATTCTTAGGATGGATCGAGCGGAAGGAGGTAGGGAACGGGGAGCAAGGGTGAGGGGGAGATAGGGGGACAAGGAGATAAGGAGACAAGGAGAAGGGGGGTTCGGGAAAGCTGGAAAAAACCTGTGTAGGAGGCATGTTATGACTCAAACAACTACAATGGTGCAAAGGGCTATTCAGACAAAGCGTCGGGAGAATGGCCTGGCACAAACGATGCGGGAGGTGTTGGCCGACTTGGTTCAGCTACCCCCCTATGAGCAGGCCCCAGAACTCTACACCGACTGGGGTGAAGAAGGGGAGTTCAAGGTCCAGGTCGGCCGGGGCGAATGCGCCCAGTGATGAGCAGGGGAGCGGGGAAGCGAGGGGGAGGGGGAGACAAGGTGACAAGGGGAAGATCTGCCTTGCTCCTCGTCTCCCTATCCCCTTCCCCTTATCACGGATAAGACGGAGAGCAGTCCTATCGGACTAAAGGAGGACAACTGATGAGTGAGCCAGCTATCGCAACACCGGTGATCCCTATCGCAAACCTTGAGGCTGCTACACCTCAAGAAATCCTGCGTTGGGCCTGCGGACGGTTTGAGCGCATCTGCGTGGCTGCCAGCTTTGGGAAGGACAGCGTCACGCTGCTCCACATGCTGCGCGACATTAAGCCCGACATCGAGGTAGTCTACCTGAACACAGGGTATGACTTTCCTCAGACCTTAATGTTCATCGAGCGCTTGAGGCTGAAGTGGAATCTGAACCTCCAGGAATACAGGCCGCTTTTAAGCGTCGAGGAACAGGAAGAGCGGTTCGGTGCCGACCTGTACAAGACCGACCCGGATCGGTGCTGCGGCATTCGCAAGGTGGAGCCGATGGCGCGGGCCCTGCGCAACTATGATGCCTGGATCACCGGCTTGCGGCGGGATGAGACGGAGTTTCGCAAGCACATCCGGGTTGTCGAGGAGCAAGACGGGATCGTGAAGGTGAACCCGCTGGCCAACTGGACCGTGCAGGACATTTGGCACTATATCCGAACCAATCAGGTGCCCTACAATCCTCTGTATGACGAGGGTTACCGCAGCCTGGGTTGCTGGCCCTGCACGCTGGCCGGCACCTGGGGCCGGTTCGAGCGAGCCGGCCGCTGGACAGGCACTGCCAAAGAGGGAGGCGAGTGCGGCATTCACCTGCGGTTTGACGACCAAAAGCTCCGAACCTATCTCGAGGAGAGAGGAGATGGGCACGAATAAGCCTATGAAATGGAGCGTGCTTATGCTCATCAGCGCGGGGTCTACCCCTGATCTGCAGCCGGATGAAGCAGCAAGCGAAATGCCTCCTGGATCCGTGGAGAGGCCCGACGGTTCGGTTGCAGAAGTAGGATACCGTGATGCCTTGGCCCTGGGTTTTACGGCAGCTATCGTGGCCTTTGTTGGCGCCATCGTGGTGCTGACCATCCCTTACGCCCTCCTCAGCGCCCCCTTGCCTCCCAGCGTGGATCGCCTGGGGTTGAGTGTGAAGACTACCCAGGGGCTGCTCTTTGAGCCTCCGTGGTCCCTTCTGGCACCGGCGATCCTTGTCGCCCTCTGGGCGGGCTACAGCTCTTATCGCTGGTCTCGTGCGGCCAGAGCTGGCGACATAACGTAGGAGGATCAGGGTGCTGAGCCAGAAAGAGCGTCGCGCCATACAAGGGTATTTCTACTCGGCCGTGTTCTGGCTGGTGGTGCCGGTTCTGGCTGGAGCTTTCATGGCTCTCCTGCTCTACAGCCCACCCTTCCAGAGGCTGATCCCGTTCGCGCTGCGCGCCTATCTGAACTTCGGCCGCCTGCGCCCCATGCACGTCAATACGGCCATCTTCGGCTGGCTCTCCATGGCATACGCCGGGTCCATGCTATACATCACCCGGCGCATGACCGGTGCGCCGCTCCTCAGTCCTCGCCTGGCCCAGATCACGCTGTGGCTCTGGAACTTCCTGATGATAGCTGCGGCCGTGACCCTGGTGCTGGGCATGAACCAGGGCCGCGAGTATGCGGAGATGATCTGGCCGCTGGACCTGCTCTTTCTGCTGATCATCGGGCTGCTGGGAGTGAACATCTGGGGCATGGTCGCCCGCCGGCAGGAGCCCAGGCTCTACGTCAGCGTCTGGAACTTCATGGCCGCGACCCTGATCCTCATCCCGGTCTATGCGGTGGGCAACAAGATCTGGGATCCCTCAGGGGCCTACACCGGGATGAACGATAACATCATCAACTACTTCTACGTGCACAACCTGTTCAACGCCTGGTTCACCACCGGCGGGTTGGGCCTGGCCTTTTATCTGCTGCCCCGGCTCACCCACAAGCCCCTCTACAGCCACGGCCTGGCCCTGTGGGGGTTGTGGAGCGTGTGGACGGGACAGCACCATCAGCTCTGGAGCCCGGCGCCGGACTGGCTGGAGATCCTTACCGTGGTGTTCAGCATCCTGGCCATCGTCCCCACCACGGCGTTCATGTGGAACTTCTACAAGACCATGGAGGGTCGCTGGGTGCAGGTGGGGCAGGACGTAGCGCTGCGCTTCTTCGTGGTGGGAGCCATCTTCTGGGGCTACACATGCATCCAGGGTGTGGCCCAGTCGTTGCGCAGCTTCAGCCTGTACGTCCACTTCACCAACTGGGTGGTTGGCCACTCCCACCTGGCCTTCGTGGGCGATTACTCCTTTTGGGCTTTTGCCCTGGTCTATCTGATCGTCCCAGAGTTGGTGGGGCGGCCCATCTATAGCCGGAGGTTGGCCGAATGGCACTTCTGGCTGACCCTGGTGGGGTTAGCGATCTTCATGACCAGTCTCTGGTTGAGTGGCATGCTCCAGGGCCAGCACTGGCTGGCAGGGGGGATCCCCTTCCTGGAGACGGTACGGGCGATGTATCCATACTTCGCTGTGCGGCTGGCAGGTGGACTGTTAATGGTGGCTGGACAGGCCGTGTTTGCCTACAACGTGTGGCAGACGGCGGTGCGAAGGGTCCCGCTTCAGAAAGCCTGGGCACCGCTGGGCGCGCGCGTTTCCCCGCGCGGATAGGGGGAAGGTCCGATGCGTTGGAAGGTGCAGACACACAAGGTGAACCAGCAGAGCCTGCCTTACCTGATCACAGGGTCCCTGGTAGCCCTGATCCTGGGGATCATCGTCACCATCGTGATCCCAGCCTTAGGGGCCCCAGGCCCCACCGCGCTGGCCCGCATCTACACCGAGGAGGAACTGCGGGGCCGGATGATCTACCAGCGGGAGGGCTGCTGGTACTGCCATACCCAGCAGGTGCGCGCGCCGGAGGTGGGCATCGGCACGATCAAGGTCAAGGGGGACATCGGCCCCGAGTCCATGGCTGGCGATTACGTCTATCAGAAGCCCGTGTACTGGGGGACGGAGCGCCAGGGGCCCGATCTGGCCCATGTGGCCAGCCGGCCGTATGGCGCTATCAAGGAATGGCATATGGCGCACCTGAAGGATCCCCAGTCGGTGAGCCCGGGCAGCCTGATGCCTTCTTACGCCCACCTGCCGGAGGATGAGCTGGAAGCGCTGGCGGCCTATCTGTTGACACTGAAATAGGAGGATGGCATGGTTTTGCCGGGGACCTGGTTGGTATTGGCCACGCTGGCCCTTATCTTGATCCTTTTCTGGGGAGCTTATTTTATTGCCCGCGCTTCCGGCCAGTTCGACGACCTGGAGGCCGTAAAGTATAAAGTGTTGGAGGACGACCAGGGTGGTGAAAGGGAATGAGGTTCAAGATTTTGCCGGCGAGATCCAGACAGGGCGAGGACCGCGGCCACGCTGGCTGACCATCCTCTCGTATCTTCTTGTCCTCTGGGGGTTGTGGTATTTCTGGTGGACGGCTGGTGAGGGTGGTCTGGACGGGCCCAATCGCATCTTCTGGATTTTGCTGGCTATCTGGTTGGTCTACACACCGCTTGCCTTGCGCAAGAAATGGTTCGTTATCTCGTTATAGGTTCTGGGAGGTTGTCCCATGAAGTGGATTCCGCTTTTCCTTGTGCTCGTGTTCGCCGTCGCCTGCGCGCCGGTGGCAGCGCCAACGCCTACGCCGATACCAGCGAAAGTACGTTTCGGCTATCTGGTCGCCGACCTGCACCACATCTCCCACATCGTCGCGCAGGATAAAGAGGCCGGCGGCGGCATCTCATTCTATGAGAAATACGGCCTTGTCGTCGAGGATGCACGAGGTGCGCCGTATGCTAACGGCGGAGTGGAGATGGATCACTTTGCGGCTGGCGATGTGGACATCGGCATGTTGGGCGCGCCACCGGCCATCACCAAGCATCTGAACGCCGGCGTCAACACGGTCATCGTCGGCCAGGTCAACGAAATCGGCTCGGCTCTGGTTGTGGCGAAAAATGTCAATCAGTTCTCTGATTTGGTCGGCGAGACGATCGCCACGCCAGGCCACTCCAGCATCCAGTTCTTTTTGCTGCTGAACTACGCTCAACAGCAAGGCGTAGACATCGGCCAGATCAACGTCATTGATATGGCCCCCAAGGATATGCGGGCCAAACTGGAGGTCGGCGACCTGGGCGGCTTCCTGGTGTGGGAGCCGTTCGCCTCCGAGGCGGTGGTAGCTGGCTTTGGCAAAATCCTGGCCACCTCCCAGGATATCTGGCCGAATCACCTGGACTGCGTGGTGGCGGTAGACCGCAAGTTTGCCCAGGCTAACCCCGCCATCGTCGAGCGCTTCCTGCGGGCTCATCAGGACTCGACGGCGTGGGTGCTGTCAGCTCTGGCGCGGCCTGAGTCGAAAGAATATCAACGTCTGATCGAGTTGGCGGTCCAGTTCACCGGGCGCGATGCCGCCGTCGTCAAAGAGGCCTTCAAGTTGATTCGCTTCAAGACCGAGATGGATGCGGGGTTTGCGACTTCGTTGATCGAGTACACCAACAAGTTGATTCAGTTCAAGATTGTGCCGCCGGACAGGTTGGCCGAGCAGGGTTACAAGTCGGCGGAGGACTTTGCGACGAAGTATGTGGATGGGTCGTTCCAGCAAAAGGTAATGGGGGAGTAGATGGAACGTTTAAGCGTTCGAACAGCCTGCCCTGAACAGAGTGAAGGGATCAAACGTGTTAACGTTCAAACATCGCTAGCGGCCATACGCGAGTTCGCCAGCGCGAGGAAGAGGTGGGCCAGGCATGGGACGGGAGCGATTTCCGTGGCCCTGCTCATCGTCGCCTGGCATCTGGTGGCGGTGAGCCTGGCCAGTCCCTATATCCCGCAGCCCTACGCGGTGGCGCGAGCTCTGGTCGGCGCCTTTCCGGAGAGGGATTTTCTCGGCTTTACCATCGGTCAGCACATCGTCTCCAGTTTGCAGCGGATTGGGCAAGGCTTTGCTCTGGCTGCAGCACTGGCGGTGCCGTTGGGTCTGGCCTCGGGCTGGGTGCGTTGGGTCGAAGAGTTCACCGGCCCAGTCATCGAACTCCTTCGCCCTATTCCACCGCTGGCCTGGATTCCCTTTGCCATCTACTTTTTCGGTGACCCGTTCGATGCGGTGTTCATCGTTTTCCTGGCGGCGTTCTTCCCGGTCTTCCTGAGCACGGCCGCCGGCGTGAAAGCCGTAGATCCGACTCTGATTGATGTGGCGCGCACGCTGGGGGCGCGGCGCGTGCCCCTCTTCGCTAAAGTGGTCGTGCCAGCCGCCTTGAGCCACATCGTCACCGGCATGCGCATCGGCCTGGGCATCGCCTGGATGAGCATCGTCGCCGCCGAGATGGTGGGCGTTAAGGGGGGTGGCCTGGGGGTTTATATCTGGACGATGGCCGAGGTCGGCCGGTTCGATGCGGTCTTCGCCGGTATGGTCCTCATCGGCCTGATCGGTTTGGGCTTGACTGGCGGGATGGGGTATGTGCAAAAGCGTCTCTTCGCCTCCTAGCCAGCCATCAGGGCTGACCGCTGACCGCTGACTGCTGTGAGGGTAAGGCCATGCTGGAAGTTAACCACCTGACTCATGCTTTCGATTCGCTGGTTGTGCTGCAAGATCTCTCGTTTCGGGTCGAAGAGGGGGAATTTCTGTGCATCGTCGGCCCTAATGGCTGCGGCAAGACGACTTTGTTGCGCCTCATCGCCGGGCTGACTCGGCCGACGGAGGGCGGGATTCGACTGAACGGCCAGCCTGTCCAGGGTCCGGGGCCGGAGCGCGGCTTCGTCTTTCAAGAGTATGCGCTCTTTCCCTGGCGCAGTGTCCGTCAGAACATCGAGTTCGGCCTGGAGATGCGCGGCCTCTCGCCCGCCGTCCGCCGCCGCATTAGCCAAAAGTACATCGAGCTGACCGGCCTGACCGGCTTTGAGGATTATCGCCCGCGACGGCTCTCCGGCGGGATGAAGCAAAAGGTCAGCATCGCCCGCGCCCTGGCCAACGACCCGCAGGTCATCCTGATGGACGAACCGTTCGCCGCGCTCGATTGTCAGACGCGCAACCTGATGCAGGAAGAGTTGCTCAACATCTGGGAGCAGGACAAAAAGACCATCCTGTTTGTGACCCACAACGTCGAAGAGGCGGTTTTTCTGGCGGATCGCATCCTGGTCCTGACGGCGCGACCCGGCCGCCTGTACGAAACGATTACGGTGGACATCCCCCGGCCACGTAACCGGGTGGGCCCGGAGTTGCATCGCCTTCGCGGGCATATTCTGGATGTGCTGGCGATTCTGGTCTCGAAAGAGCAGTTGCTGCAGGAGGTATATGAGCCTCCGGCGGCAAGGGCGTAGAATGGGCTGGCAGGGAAGTTTGTCCAGTCCGTCGCAGGCAAGGAGTGGGAGTGAGAGGGAGACTGGGTTTAGGCAGAGGAGCGGAGGAGACAAAGAGACGCGGAGATACGGGGACACGGGGACGCGGAGAATCAGCTTATCCCCGCGTCTCCGTGTCACCCCCTCTCCCCTGCTCCTCTGCACCCCTGCACATAGGTGGGGCTAGAAAGGAGGCCTGAATGCGCGTATCGTGATAGATTTTGGCTTCAGAAACCAGGGGCTATACGCCAGGTGAAGTCCCGCCGCGCGAGATGTTCTCGCACATATTTCTGTAGGAGGTAAGGCAAGATGGCAGTCAGTCAGGAGCGAGCCCAACAGGCCAACCAGTACATGAAGGAGAAGATGCTCTTCACCCCGCGCATGTTCCAGGTGATCAACACTATCGCGCCGGAGGCTGGAGAGCGCTTCGCCGATTTCTACGCCACCGTCTGGCAAGACGGCGCTCTGCCGCGCAAGGTCAAGGAACTGATCTTCGTCGCCATCGGCGTGGCTTACATGTCGCCGCGCTGCCTGATCCACGTCGTCCCGGCCATTGAGGCTGGGGCTACCGACGAAGAGATCTTTGAGGCGGTGACGGTGGGCACGGTGGGCGCAGGTTTCGTGCCCGGTGGGCCGGGTATCCCCTACGCCTTTGAGTACGCGGCCAAGGTGCTCGATATCGCCGCCAAGTACCGCAAGGGCGAGAAGTGGGAGTACCTGGAGTCGCCTAAGTTCGACCATGGCATTTGGTAGCCCCCACCCCTTCTCCAGGGCGAGTGAGGGGTACGAGCGGTGAGATGAGTGGCAAACGATTCCCCAACGAGCATCTGCTGGTCAGCACCGGGTGGCTGGTTGACCACCTGGGGGATGCCAGCTTGCGCCTGGTGGAGGTGACACCGCCTGGGGCAGGGTACGCCTTTGGGCACATCCCCGGCGCGGTGTACCTGGATCTGGATCAGGTGTTCACCGGTCGCGCGAGCGATGTCCCCCACACCGCCGGCCCGGTGGAAGAGGTTGTGGCCGCGCTAGGCCGGCTGGGCCTGGCTCCGGACAGGCAGATCGTCGTTTACGACGAGATCGGCGGGCCCCGCGCGGCCCAGACCTTCTGGCTGCTGGAGTATCTGGGCTTCACCCAGGTGTGCGTGTTGGAAGGAGGCCTTGAGCGCTGGATGGCGGAGGGCCGGCCGCTCTCGCGGTCCCAGCCGAGCGTCGAGCCGACCCTCTTCGTGCCGGCCCTGCGGGAAGAGCGGCTGGCGATAGCGGATTGGATCGCCGCCCGCCTGGGGGCCGACGATGTGTGCCTCCTGGACTGCCGCACACCCCAGGAATACGAGCAGGGTCACATCCCGGGCGCCCGAAACCGGCCATGGGACCAGACCCTGGTCCGCCGAGCTTACCTGGCTTTCCGAGAGGTGGCGGAGTTGAATGCAGATCTGGCCGCCTTAGGTGTGACCGAGGACAAAGAGATCGTAACCTACTGTGGCACCGGACAGCGCTCAGCCCACACGTATTTGACGTTGCGTCTGCTGGGCTACCCCCGCGTGCGCAACTACGATGGGTCTTGGACGGAATGGGAGTTGAGAGCGGATCTACCCAAAGCATGAGAAAGGAGGATCGAACGATGTCTGGCAATACTTTGCCTTTGTTCCCCGTCACTGTCGTCGGTAGCTGGCCCAGGCCATCCTGGCTTCTGGAAGCCCTGCGCAAACGTCAGGCGGGGCAACTGAGCTTCAAGGAATTCAACGAGATCGCGGATCAGGGGGTGCTGGAAGCGTTACGCTATCAGGAGGAAGCGGGCGTGGACATCGTCAGCGATGGCGAGCAACGACGGGACAATTTCTACTCTTTCGTGGTGGAGAAGTTGGAAGGGGTCAAACTGATGACCTTGGCGGAGCTGATGGATCACGTCGAAGATCGCGCCAGTTTTGACAAAATCCTTAGAAGCCTTGACGCCCCCGCTTTTGCCATTAAGAACCCGACGGTGGTGGGCAAGGTGCGCCCTCGTATGCCGCTGGCCCTGGACGAGTACCGCTTCTTGCGTCAACACACCGACAAGCCGATCAAAGTGCCGCTGCCCGGCCCTTATCTGCTCATCCGCTCGATGTGGGTCAAGGGCGTATCTGACGCCGTCTATCCCACCCAGGAGAGCCTGGCGGCCGACATTGTGGAGATCCTGCGCAATGAGCTGATCGCCCTCCGGGATGCCGGCGCGGCCTTCGTCCAGTTCGATGAGCCGGTGCTCACGGACGTGGTCTTCAACCGGGATGTCAAGGAGCGCACCTTCATGTGTGCCTCCATGGCCGCCTCCTCTGGCGATCCCACCAAGGAGCTGATCCTGGCCACGCGGCTTATCAACAGCATCGTCGAGGGCGTGGACGGGGTGAAGATCGGGGTGCACGTCTGCCGCGGCAACTGGAGCCGCAAGGATGAGGTCTTACTCAAGGGGAGCTACGAACCGTTGGTGCCGACGCTGATGGGCATGCAGGTCCATCAGCTCGTCTTGGAGTTCGCGACCCCCAGAGCGGGGGAGCTGGCGGCCTTCAAACATTATCCCCGGGCCCGGGAGATCGGGCTGGGCGTGGTCAACCCCCGCTCGGACGAGGTGGAGCCGCCAGACTTCATCCTCGCCAAGGTACAGGAGGCCCTCAAATACTTCGCGCCGGAGCAAATCTACCTGAACCCCGATTGCGGCTTTGGGACCTTTGCCGAGCGGCCGATGAATTCCGCTGAGATCGCGGCCGCAAAGCTGCGCAGCATCGCCAGAGCGGCAGAGCAGCTTCGCGCGACGGTTTGAGCGTGGGAGCAAGGGTGCGGGGGAGCAGAAGAGACGCGGTGACGTGGTGACGCGGTGACGCAAAACATTTCTCCGCGTCCCCGTGTCTCCTTGTCTCCGTGTCTCCCTGTCCCTGCATCCCCCCTGCTCTCTAACACAGAAAGGGGAGAGGTCAATGACTGTGGAAGAGACGAAAATATTGAATGGGCTGGACGTGGCAGCAATGCAGGCCGCGATCGCTGCGGTGGGCGCCCAGCCGGAGGCGGCTCACGCGCCCAAAACATCCAGGGTCCGCTGGCTGTCCGGCCTCAAGTTCAAGGCCTTTGTGCGCAACCACAGCTTTGTGGTGGATGAACCGGCGCACCTGGCCGGCGAGGACGAGAGCCCGAATTCCATGGAATACGTCCTGGGAGCCTACGGCGCCTGCCTGGCCACGGGCTTTGTGCTGAACGCCACCCAGCGGGGGATCGCCGTGCGGAACCTGGAGGTGGCCCTGGAGTCTAGACAGGACAACGTCTTCACCTTCCTGGGGCTGAGCTCGGAGGGGCATCCAGGCTTTGACGAGATCACAGCCAAGCTGTACGTGCAGGCAGATGCCGATGTAGCCACCATCCGCGAGATCTGGGATCACACGGTGAAGACCTCGCCGGTGGGTAACTCCCTGGCCAGGTGTGTCACGATAAAGGCGGACGTGGACGTCATCCCATAGAGCTGCACGTAGCAAGTAGCAAAGTAGCAGGTCTTCTCCGTGCGTCCTGTTACCTGCTACCTGGTACTTGCTACCTGATAGTAAGCCGGAGTTGAGACCCATGAAGCATGGTTTGGTGCGACGGCAGTTTCTGGCCTGGTTGGGTTGGGGCGGGCTGGCACTGTCAGGGCTCTTGACCTGGCTGGGCAGTCTGCGCTACCTCGTGCCCAACGTGGCCACCGGCCCGCACACCGTTCTTAAAATCGGCCGGCCGGAAGAGTTTCCCATCGGCAGCAAGCGGTTTCTGCCGGAGGTGCGCGCCTACGTGATTCGCGATGACGCCGGGTTCCATGTGATGTCCGCCCTATGCACGCACCTCGGCTGCGCGACGAACGCGGTAGATTGGGGCTACCTCTGCCCGTGCCATGGGAGCAAGTTCGACCCGTGGGGACGTGTGCTGCGCGGCCCGGCCACCAGGTCGTTGCCGTGGTTCAAACTCTCGTTGGGCCCGGACGGACAACTGATGGTGGACACGCAGCAAGTGGTTCCGCCGGGGACGATGTTCCAGGTTTACGAGGACTAGACTTTGCCAAATTCTGTTAGCATGTTACATGTTAGAACGTTCAACTTATTGGTGACCATTCTCCTGGTCGCGGGCTGCCGCGCCGCTGCGGCCCCCCTAACCCTCCCGCCAACGGAGGGGCCAGGGGGGGCGATACTAACCGCTGCCTCCGTCCCAACGCTCGTTCTCATCGAGCCAGGCGAGCCGTCACCCTGCCCGCCGCCCGCTCTCGGCGCCATTCCATCTCCCATTCATTCGCCTCACCCTACGCCCCACGTGCTGCTCGCCGTCATCCAGCACGCGCACACGACCGTCGTCGCGCTGGGGACGCATGGCGCTGCGCCTCTCATGGCACCGCAGGTCATCGGCAAAATCCAACTGTCGGCGGCCGGGCGCGTCCTCGCGTACGAACTGCTCGAAGGCGTCAACCCGCTGAACAACGTCGTCGTGGTCACCGACCTGGCAACCGGCGCGGCGTGGCGCGTGGCACCCGGAGGCGGGTGCGCGGCCTTCGGATTCACCCTCGATGCGACAGGGGAACAGCTTGCGCTGCTGCAAGTGGCGATGCGCGGGCGGTTTAGGCCGGCCGCGTGGCAGATCTCGATGGTGGATTTCGCCTCGAGCCGCGCGAGTGTGTTGGGGCCAGCGCGGCCGCAAGAGGTCGCGTTGGAGCCGGTGGCATGGTCAGGCGCGACGGACGAAATCGTGCTGCGCGCCTTCGTTCCGTTTCAAGCAGACGGGGCGGCGGGGCTGTGGACAGCGCAAGTGGACGGGTCGCGTCTGCGGCTGTTGTTACCAGAGACGGATTACGTGGGCAAGCCGCGCCTTTCGCCAGATGGGCGGCTGCTGGCGTTTTTCGCGTCGGAGCCGGAGAATTTACCGGAGGGGTATGTCGCCAGCCCGGGTGAGCCGCCGGCGAACACGCTGCGCGTCTTGAATCTCATTACCGGCGAGACGCGAACGCTGGCGGTGGATGCGACGCGTGCGTTCGACGTGTTAGCGTGGGATGCGGCGGGGGAACGTCTGTACTTGAGTCGGGGCGCGTGGCGGGACGCCGAGCGCGCCTTTCGGTTCGATGAGGTGGTGTCGCTGTCAGTGAGGCACTCGACGCCGGAGGTGGTAACCCGCGCGCCGGAGAGGGTCGCCGGTTTGCAACCGTGCGCGGGAGGCGGACTGGCGTACGTCACGTCACAGGGGCGGGGAGCCGTGGTGCGTTGGGATGGACGGAGCGCGGCGGGACACACGGAGTGGGCGGTGGAGAATGGCACAGTGGAAATCCTCGCGTGTGGCAAATAGCCGATGGCTGATGGCCGATAGCTGATTGATGCTCTCTGCCATCTGCTATCTGCTTTGAGCACAGGAACTCGGCTGATGCGATTTCAGTCCTTGCAATCCCTAGTAGTCGGAGGAGCTAAGGTGTTTGCCCGCGTGCCGCGCCACGCGGTGGATTCGTTCTTCCGTTCCGCGCACCTGAGCGGCGCGCGTCGGCAGGCCGCGCTCGTGGCCAACACGTTTTTCCTGCACGTCCACCCGGTACGCGTCCATCCTCACAGTCTGAAGGCGACGTACACGCTGGGGCTGGGGCTCGTTACCTTCTTTCTGTTCGTCATCGCCAGCGTGACCGGCATTCTGTTGATGTTCTACTACGTTCCGACGACGGAGCAAGCCTACGCCTCAATGCAGGATTTGATTTTCGTCGTCACATTCGGCCGCATCGTGCGTAACCTGCATCGGTGGACGGCGGAGGGGATGGTGGTCGCGGTGGTGTTGCATCTGCTGCGCGTGTTTTACACCGGCGCATACAAACCGCCGCGCGAGTTCAACTGGGTGGTCGGTCTCGCGCTGCTCGTCTTGACGCTGGGGCTGAGTTTCACCGGCTATCTCTTGCCGTGGGACCAACTGGCGTTCTGGGCAGTTACCGTTGGGACGAACATTGCCGCCTATTTCCCAGTGATTGGAGGCGGGCTGCGGTTTCTGCTGCTGGGCGGCGATACGGTGGGGGATGCCGCGCTGCTGCGGTTCTATGTGCTCCATGTCATCGTTCTACCGACGCTGCTGGCAATCCTCATCGGTTACCACCTTTGGCGGATTCGGAAGGACGGCGGGTTGGCACGGCCGCAGGAAGCCCAGCGGCAGGAGAGCGTGTGGAGCTTTCCGCGACTGATGGATGTGGAACTCGCGGTGCTCGTCGCGCTGTTGGTCGCCTTCTTGCCACTGGCATATCTCTTCGACGCCCCCCTCGGCCCGCCGGCCGATCCGCAGCATCCGCCGAACCCGGCGAAGGCGCCCTGGTATTTCATCGGCTTTCAAGAGTTGGTGAGTTACTCGGCGTTGTGGGGCGGCAGTGTCGCGCCGTTGCTGATTCTCGGAGTACTGCTGCTGCTGCCATACCTCGACCGTGACCCGCGCGGGGTGGGGGTGTGGTTTGCACGGGAGCGGCGAGGGTTGGTGCTGACGTGGACGGTGGTGGTGGCGGCTGTAGTCGCATTGACGGTAGTGGGCGCGTGGTTACGTGGGCCGAACTGGGGTTTTTACTGGCCGTGGGAGGGGTGGCCGGGGCCGCGTTAATCAGCCATCAGCTTGTTGCTGAAAGCCGATGGCTGACCGCTGAAAGCTAATTGTTGTCTGACTGCAGATGAAACGGCTGTTATTCATTCTTAGCGCAGTGCTGGCGGCGATGCTGGTTGCGCTGGCATGGGAGGCGGAGAACCCGGAATGGAAGGGGTATCAGCGCATGTTCTTCGCGGCCGGCGCAGCGCGGGCGCAGAGTGACGCCGCGCGCGAGTGGTATCGCGGGCAGCGCGTGGGGATTCGGGAGATTCGGGTGGATGCGCTACAGCGGGTGGACCGCTGCACGACCTGCCACCTGGGCGTGGACGACCCAAACTTTGTCGGTGCGCCAGAGCCGTTCCGCACCCATTCGTCCCTCCTGGCGAGTCACCCGCCGGAGAAATTTGGCTGCACAGTTTGCCATAACGGGCGCGGGCGCGCCGTCACGACGCTGGCTGCCCACGGCGACTCGGAGGAAGCGCCCTCACGCCTCTGGCGCGGCGTTTACCTTCAGGCTGCGTGCTACCTCTGCCATGGTGAGACGACCCCTTCGACAAGCCTTCGGGCTGAGGCCGCTCAGGCCGAGGGCTCAGGGCAGGCCCTGCCGCCGGAATCGGTCGCGACAGTGCTAGAGGGGCGGAAGGCGATCAATCAGTTGCGCTGCCTGCGTTGCCACCAGATCCGCGGCCAGGGCGAGAGCGAGGGGCCAGAGTTGAGCGCTGTGGGAAGTCGGCGTGACTGGGTGGAGATTTTCGCCCACCTGCTGAACCCACAGGCGATGAGCCCGGGTTCGACGATGCCCGATTTTCCATTGACGCGCGCCCAGGCGGAGGCGATCACGGCCTACCTGCTGACGCTGCAAGGGCCAGCGCGGGAGGTGTACGATGCACGCTATTTGGCGCGCGGGGAAGGAGGGAGCCTGGAGCGTAGTAAGGTACAAGGAGACGAGGGGACAAGGAGACCGGGAGACTGTCACCTTGTCTCCCCCTCACCTTGTCTCCCCCTCGACGACCGCTCCACATATGAAGTAGTGCCGTTCCGCTACGACGGGCGCGCGTTGTTCGCGGGGCTGGGTTGCACCTATTGCCACCGCGTCGGTGTGGCGGGCGGCGAGGTGGGGCCGGCGTTGACGCACATTGGCCGCGTGCGTGATGTAGATTGGCTGCGCCACTGGCTGCGCGACCCGGCGGCGATTTTGCCAGGCGGGACGATGCCGCGCTTGTACCTGAACGAGGCGCAGGTGGAGGCGGTGGCAGAGTATCTGGCGACACTGAGGTAGAACGATGCACCAACTATTTCAAAGTTTGCCGCTCGTGCCGCCGGCGTTCCGCGCGTTCTTTTACGGCGTGGCCGGACTGACGGTGGCGGTGTTCCTCGTGGGGACGCTGGATCGCATGTGGCTGTGGCGGCAGGGACGCGACCGCCCTGGAGCATTGACGGAACAGGCGGGCACATGGGGTTTGCTGCAATTGAGCTTCGTCAAATTGTTTTCAACGGACTGTCTGCTGGCACGGCGCACGTTCGCCCGTAGCCGCGTGCGGGGGGTGATGCTGGTCTGTATTCTGTGGGGGTCGTTGGGGCTGCTGGGTGGTGTGGCGTTCTCGGCGGTGGCGTACCTGGTGCCGGGGCTGCTCTCCGGCTACCATGCGAGGCGTGTGCTCGGGCTTCTCATGGAGCTGGCCGGAGGGTTGCTGCTGGTGGGGCTGGTGGTGGCGCTTGCCCGGCGTTACCTTTTCCGCCCGACGCGCTGGGTGAGCGTCAGAGGCGACGGGATGGTGCTGGCATTGTTCACCCTGGTGGTGGTGTTAGGGTTCGTGATGGAGGGGGTCCGGCTGGCGAGCGTGGGCGTTACAGCTCTAATAGTGTGGCCGGTGGGTGGCGTGTTCGGACTGGCACTGGGCGCGTTGGCCGGGGGCGAGGCGGCAGCGTTAGCGGCGATGTATCCGATGTTGTACCTGTTGCACGCGGGCGCGGCGTTTGCGCTGCTGGCGTACATGCCGTTCTCCAGATTGTTCCATCTCTTCGCGGCACAAATCACGACGTTCGTCGCGCGCGCCGAAGCCGACCGCCGACTTCGAGCGGAGGAGCGTGGGAGCAAGGGAGCAGGGGAGAAAGCACTCTAGCACCTCCGCACCTCAGCTCCTCTGCACCCCAGCTCAGAGAGCAGCGGTCTGCGGTCGGTAGTCTGCGGTCGTGGGGAGTGAGGCCAGACGACTATGACAAAGCCTGATGCCTCAAGCGTCTCATTGGTGGATAACCTGACCCGGTTGCAACTCATCAGCCTCGATGCCTGCACCCGCTGTATGGAGTGCTTGCAGTGGTGCCCTGTGCTGGATGTGACCGGCGATGAGTCGTTGACGACGCCGGAGAAGATTCGCCTCTACGGCGAGTTAGTACGCGAGCAGCACGGCTTGCGCGCGCGGCTGTTCGGTCGGCCGGAGATGCCGCCGGAGATCCTGGAGAAACTGACCCAGGCCCTCTTCACCTGCACGACCTGCGGCCGCTGTGGAGAGGTATGCCCGGTCGGGATCAACACGCAGCGGTTGTGGCCAGCACTGCGAGCGAAGATGGTGGAGTTGGGCGTGGGGCCGGTGGGCGGGCAGCGACAGGCAGCAGCCATCGTCGCCGAGAAGCACAACCCCTACGATCGGCCCCACGCGGAGCGGTTCGCGTGGGTGCCGTCGGAGGTGGAAGTCGCACCGGAGGCAGAGGTTGGCTATTTTACCGGGTGCAGCGGCGCGTACACTGCACAGCCGATGGTCGCTGGCGCACTGCGTGTCCTGCACGCGGCCGGAGTGCGCTTCACCCTCTTCACTGACGAGTGGTGCTGTGGCTTTCCGTTGTTCATCATCGGCGAGCTGGAGATGATGCGCGAGCTAATCGTCCACAACGTCGAAGGCTTTGCCGCGCGCGGGGTCAAACGGCTCGTCGTCTCCTGCCCGTGTTGTTTGTTTATGCTGCAAAATCACTGGCCGTACTTTTACGGCGGGCCACTGCCGTTTGACGTGGTTCACACGACGCAAGTGGTCGCGGAGAAGATTGACGCAGGGCAACTGCGGCTGACGAAAAGCCTTGATGCCACGGTGACATACCACGACCCGTGTTACTTGAGCCGGGGTGTGCGGCTGACGGAGGAGCCGCGCAAAGTCGTGGCGCAGTTTCCGGGGGCGCGTGTAGCCGAGATGAAGCACAACCGCGAGCTATCGAAATGCTGTGGGGCAGGCGGAGGGATTCGCCGTGCCTACCCGGAGGTTTCGATCGCGATGGCGCGCAACCTGATTCGCGACGCCGAGGCGGTGGGGGCGGACATCTTGCTGCTTGACTGCCCGGCCTGCTACGAGCGGGTGCGCCTGGCACAGCAAGGGCCTGCCCTGCCTGTCTTGGCCGAGAGGCCAGGGAGCGAAGCCGAAGGGTTTGACAGCCGGGTGAAGGTGATGGATTTGATGGAGTTAACGGCGGAGCTACTGTGATTTGCGATTTGCGATTTTCGATTGCCGATTTTCGATTTGGCAATCGGCAACCGGAGCTATGAAAACATTCTGGTCGCGCTTGTTGATCCCAGAGACCGGTGTGCTGCTCTTTGTTGGGGTGTTCGCCTTGGGCGCGGCATTGGCGTCGAACGGGGCTGTGCCGCGCGAGGCGTCGCCTGAAGCGCGTGGACAGCAGATTTTTCAGCGCGAGGGTTGCCTTTTCTGCCATTCGCTCCCCGGTTACCGGCCGACGCCTCAGGCGGTGATGCGGGGCCTCGCCTATCTGCAGCGCCTGGGGACGGGTTGGTCGCGCAATGGGCCAGACCTGGCTTTGGAGCCGGGGAGGCATACAGACGACTGGCATCTGGCGCACCTGTTGAACCCGACGGCAGTGCTCCCTGGCTGTCCGATGCCATCGTACACCGGGCTGCCCGACGACGAGTTGCGCGCGCTCATCGCGTTCATTCAGACCCCACGTGGCACCCCCCTCCCCACCCCTCCCCCGTCCACGGAGGAAGGAGTCCTTGGAGAGGATGGGGGTCTGGCGGTACCGCCGACGCGCACCTCCTACCTCGCCGGGCGGGAGATCTATCGCCTTTACTGCGCGGGGTGTCATGGGACGGAGGGGAACGGCGCGGGCTCGGTCGGACATTTGCTCTGGCCGGAGCCGCGCGATTTCACCGACACGGCGTGGATGCGCAAGCGCAGCGACGCGTACCTGCTGGAGGTAATTAGGCGGGGGAAGCCAGGCACGGCGATGCCAGGCTACGACGGCCTGCTGACCGCCAAGGAGCAGGCGCTGGTTTTGTATTACCTGAAGCTCTACACCAGCCCGTCGGCGCGGCAGGGTCTGGAGGAGGGGTTTGTCGCGGAAGAGGGAGGACGATGAGCCCGCCTCGGCCCTGGACCCGATTTCGGCGCAATGGATCGAGCGGCAGCTCCGGGCCCTCAAGGAGGTGAGCGGCGAGCCAGAAGACAGGATTGGGTAGCAAAAGGTCATCAAGCATTCCAGGTTTGTCACGAGGAGCACGGGTGAGGGAGAGCCGGGGAGAGGATCTGCCTTGCTCCTTGTCTCCCTATCCCCTTGTCTCCTTGTCACGAATAAGCAGAGGAGATGTGATCATGAACGAAAAGGGTGTGGAGAGGCGGCCGTCGTCGCTCCCCCGCGTGAGCGAGGACTGGCTGGCGGTGATCGTGGGATTCGTCTTGATCGCGCTGGTTTACCTGAGCGTGCTGGCGCGCGTTCCGTGGTAGAGGGGTAACTACTACTCAGCTCAGGTCAGTCCGCGAAGGCGGACTTCGCAACCTGTAGTCGCGACTTCCAGTCGCTTCTTCTTCGAGGTTGTGAAAACAAAGTGAGATAGGGAGGCATTTGAATTATGGAACGAGTAGAGACATTGCCTGGCGTACAACGGGTAAAGGTGCCGAACATCGTCATCTCGGTGATCATTCTGGCCGTCCTGGCCCTGCTGACTAACCGGCTGGCGGCGTTCAGCCATAAGGCACTGGAATACCCGCTGTGGGCTGTTGCCCTGGGATTGGGGGCCAACCTGGCCCTGGGCGCAGCGGGCATACGCGAGAAGGTGAACCAGGCCTTCCGCACGGAGCTGTTTCTGAAGGTGGGGCTGGTTCTCCTGGGAGCCGGGGTCAACTTCACCCAGGTGCTGAGCGTGGGGGCCAGAGGGGTGGTGCAGGCCGTGATCATGGTCACGACGGTCTTTCTGTTCACCTGGTGGCTGGGAGGCCTGCTCAAGCTAGACAAGAAGCTGCGGGCCGTGATGTCCACCGCCATCTCCATCTGCGGTGTGTCGGCGGCCATCGCCGCGGCCGGCGCCGTGCTGGCCAGAAAGGAGCACCTGGCCTATGTCACCACGCTGGTCATTATCACCGCCCTGCCGCTGATGATCCTCATGCCCTACACGGCTCTCGCGTTGGGGCTCTCGCCGGAATGGGCTGGGGCCTGGTTCGGCGGGAACATAGACACCACAGCGGCGGTAGTGGGCGCCGGGGCCATCCACAGCGAGGCGGCGATGAAGGTCGCGTCCATCGTCAAGATGTCCCAGAACGCCCTCATCGGGGTGGCTGCGTTCTTGCTGGCCAGCTACTGGGTGATTGTGGTTGAACGGAAGCCGGGGGAACGTCCCAGCGCCCGGGTGATCTGGGACCGCTTCCCCAAGTTCGTGCTGGGGTTCATTCTGGTCTCCATCCTGGCCTCGGCCGGCCTGTTCAGCAAAGCCCAGCTCGCCGATCTCACCGCGCTGCGCAACTGGGCTTTCACCCTGGCCTTCATCTCCATCGGCCTGGAGCTCTCCTTCAGCGAGCTCAGGAGGACGGGAGCACGCCCACTGTTGGTGTATCTGATCGCCACGGCCTTCAACACGTTACTGGCGCTGGGCGTGGCGGCGGTGATCTTCGGCGGCATCGCGGGCTTCTAGCCTGGCTTTCAAGACCCGAAGGGGCTGTTCTGAAAATAGCAGTCAGCGATCAGCAGTCAGCCATCAGCGGCCAGTCACCTGTCATCACTGGGCTGACGGCTGACCGCTTTTCATGGGCCGTGGCGCCGCCGACGGCATGAGGAACAGTCCTGAAAATCGTCCCTTGTCGCTCGTAGTCAGGCGCGGAGCGGAGTGCCGTCCGACGCCGGCAGATGGCGCCACTCCCTATCGCTACATGGCTGACTACGAACCGGCGAGACGATGGCGAGGGTGTAGGCCAGGATCGGGGGAGGGGGTTATGAACGTCTATCCGATCTGTCTGGTCAACCTGCAGGAAAGGGCGTGTGTGGTGGTCGGCGGCGGCAGTGTGGCCGAGCGAAAGGTCGGCGCGCTGCTGGGGTGCCAGGCACGAGTGACGGTTATCAGTCCCACCCTGACGCCGGAGCTGCGTCGCTGGGCCGAGGCGGGAAAGCTTACACACGTGGCGCGCTCCTATCGCGATGGTGATCTGGAGGGCGCCTTTCTGTGCATCGCGGCGACCGATGATCGCGCGGTGAACGAGCAGATCTGGCGCGAAGGCGACGCCCGCGGTGTGCTGGTCAGTACGGTGGACGATGCAAGTCGTTCTCACTTCATTATGCCGGCGGTGGTCAGGCGCGGCGATCTGACGATCGCGATCTCCACGGGTGGCCTTAACCCGGCGCTGGCGGCGAGGATCAAGGAGGAGGTGGCCTCGCTGTTTGGGCCTGAATATGGGGAATTGTTGCAGATTTTAGGTGACTTACGGCCACGGCTGATCGCAGAGCTCACGCCAGAACGACGGCGCGTCTTCGTCAATGCCGTGCTGGACGCAGGCCTCGTAACCCTGCTGCGAACGGGAGATCGGATCAGCGCGCTGGCCCGGATCGAGGAAATCTTCGAAAGCTGCAAGGGGCAGGGAAAGTGAGCATGACCCACGGCATGGTCTATCTGGTTGGCGCGGGGCCGGGGGACCCCGATCTGATCACGGTGAAAGGCTTGCTCTGCATTCAGCAGGCCGACGTGATCCTCTACGATCGCCTGGTGAACCGCCAGCTCCTCGCCCACGCGCGGCCAGGGTGCGAGCTGATCGCCCGTAGCGAACACGGGCAAGACCAGGATGACCTGTGCTCCCTGATAATCGAGCGAGCCAGAGAGGGGAAGACGGTCGTTCGGCTCAAGGGCGGCGACCCCTTCCTGTTCGGCCGCGGCGGAGAGGAGGCGGAGCGCCTGAGCGCAGCCGGGGTTCCCTTCGAAGTCGTTCCGGGGGTGACTTCGGCCCTGGCTGTGCCGGCTTATGCCGGCATTCCGCTAACGTATCGTGGCCTCTCTTCATCGGTGGGGATCGTCACCGGCCACGAGGCTCCGAACAAGCTCAACGAGGCCGTCCGTTGGGACTCGCTCGCCCACGCGGTGGACACGCTCGTGATCTTGATGGGCCTGGAGAACCTGCCCTTCATCGTGGAGCGCTTGCTCCAAGCGGGCAAACCCCCGCATACGCCGGTGGCCGTGATCGGCCAGGGAAGCCTGCCCGAACAGGTGGCGCTGGTAAGCACCCTGGCCCAGGTGGTGCAAGACGTTCAGGCGCGTCAGCTCCGGCCACCGGCCGTGATCCTCGTGGGAGAAGTCGCCCGGCTGCGGGAGAGAATCGGCTGGTTTGAGCGCTTAGCCCCAGCCGCCCGCGAGATGGAGCATGCGCCTGACTTGCCCTGGCAAAACTCCTTTCGGGAAACGGTCCCGGCATCGGCTCTGGCGCAAGGTGTTGCGGCTCAGAAGCCGCCAAGAATGGCCATGGACACGTCCGGATCACCGGAGTTGCCGCCAGGCCTGAGTTGGCCAAAGGGCGGATCTTCGGATATACTTGAGCAGGCTCGACCATCTTGCGCATCCCATATCACGCTGGCAGCGTACGACGAAAGCGTGTCAGCAGCTTACTCTGGAAAAGGTGCCATGCCTGCGATCCGGGTTGTTCTGGCGGATGACCATGCTGTGGTTCGCAAGGGCATTCGCGAGTTTCTGGAAGAGGACGGCGACATCGTTGTGGTGGCGGAGGCCACCGACGGCGAGGAGGCCAAGGCCCTCATCGCTCAGCATCAGCCCGATGTGGCCATCCTCGACATCCGCATGCCCAAAGCGACCGGCATCGAGGTGACGCGCTGGGTGCGAGGGCAGCAGCTTGCCGTTGGGGTGCTCATCCTCACCGCCTATGACGACGACCCCTTCGTCCTGGCCGCGCTTCAAGCCGGCGCCAACGGCTATGTGCTCAAAACCGCCGAGGCCGACGAGATCGTGGCGGCGGTGCGAGCCGTCCACAAAGGGCAGTCCGCTCTCGATTCGGTCATCGCCCAGAAGCTGATGGCGCATCTGGCCGGTACGGCTCAGCCTGTTGAGACGGTGGAGCCGCTCACGCCGCGCGAGCTAGAGGTGTTGGAGCTGGCCGCCCGCGGCCTCACCAATCGCTCCATCGGCCGCAGGCTCAACATCAGCGATCGCACCGTTCAGGGGCATTTGGCCAATATCTTCGCCAAGCTGCAGGTGAACAGCCGCACCGAGGCCGTTACCAAGGGCCTGCAGTTGGGGTTAATCCATCTACCTAAGGAGATGCCGTGAGGAAGTGGTGGCCCTCGCTCAGCCTGCGTGGGCTGCAGGTGCAGATCCTCCTGTGGACGATTCTCCCCTTCCTGGTCCTCCTCATCACTTTCTCCTTGACCGGTATTCGTAGCCATCAACAATCCATGCGCGCCCTCGTGTCCGAGCGCGATGCCAGGCTCGTCCGGCTGCTGGCCAATGAGGTTGCGATCGCCCTGGAGCGTTATGCCAGGAGCCTGAATGTGCTGGCCGGCCTGAAAGAGCTGAGACACGACGATCCCCGCACCGTGCAGGCCATTTTGACCGACGCTGCCCAGGCGCTGCCAGGGATGGCGCTGTGGGTGGTGGATGCCTATGGGCGGCTGCTGGGCGGATCACAGCCGGCACCGGATTGGATGAAAGAGGTGATCCCGCAGTTGCCGGCGGCTTCCGTCAGTGCGGGCCAGCCGGCTATCGTGCTGACCGCAGACGGGCGCACGATGGTTTGGGGCGTGCCTCTGGGTGACGGGGACCGATGGCTGCTGGCGGGCATCGCCGTTCAGGACCTGCACCTGTCTGAGCTGCTTGACACCGGAGCGCGCGGCGCGACGGCTGCTCTGACATTGGTGGACGGGGAAGGGCGCGTGCTCCATGCTCGGGGCGAGCTGCCCGACGGCGAAATAGCCGGCGATTGGCCGGGCGTCGCTCAGGCGCTGCGCGGCGAGAGCGGGACCCTCTTCGTGTCAGGCCCGCGGGGAGAGGAGGTGATCGTCTATGCGCCGGTCCCCGGCGTGGGATGGGCGCTGGTTATCCGTGAGCCTTGGGAAGCGTTGGCCGCCCCCCTCCTGCATTTTGACCGGGTGATGCCCTTCATCCTGTTAGCGACCGCGATCATCTCGCTGCTGACCCTGTTCTTCGGTTTGCACTCGGTGGTTCGTCCTTTGCAACGCCTGGGCGTTCAGGCGGACCAAATCGGCCAGGGCCACTTCGAGGCCGCCAGCGTGCCGATCGGCGGCGTGAAGGAAATAGAGGAGTTACGGCATGCCCTGGACCGCATGGCCCATCAGGTGCAGCACTATCAGATGGCCTTGCAGGAGTATGTGAGTGCCCTGACGCGCGCGCAGGAGGCAGAGCGTTCACGCCTGGCACGGGAGCTGCACGACGAAACGGTGCAGACCCTGATCGCCCTGACCCAGCGAGTGCAGATGGTACAGCGGACACTGGAGCGGGACCCGGCCCGGGCAGCCGAACGGCTGGCCAAGTTGCGCACAATGGCAGAGGGAGCGATCGAGGAGGTGCGCCGATTCAGCCGGGCCTTGCGCCCCCTCTACCTGGAGGAGTTGGGGCTAGTGCCAGCGTTGGAGATGTTGGCGCGTGAGGCGGGGGCTGCTTTTCATGTCACTGGCCCCCCCTGCCACCTCTCAGCCGAGAAGGAATTGGTGCTGTACCGGGTTGCTCAGGAGGCGCTAAACAACGCCCTGTATCACGCTCAGGCTCACCACATCAAGATTGAGCTAATGTTTGCCGAGGCAGGTGTCACATTGCGGGTACACGATGACGGGGTGGGATTCCTGGTTCCTGAGCGCTTCACCGACCTGGCCCGGTCCGGCCATTTCGGTTTGATGGGGATGCACGAGCGGATTCACCTCGTCGGGGGGCAGTTGACCGTGACCTCGACGCCAGGCCGGGGAACGGTAGTCGAGGCGAGGCTGGTTTGTCCATAAATGAGCTATTTGGCGGAGGGACAGTGAGCCAAATAGCCCTGGTGGGGTGCGGGAAGTTTTGTTACATTCACTCTGAGGGGTACAAGGTGCTGGTACGATTGACTAACTGAGGTGGAGAATTCAGAGAGAGGGCCTATGACATTGAATGTGAAGGAGACCGTGGCGATGCGAGCGCGCTATGATCGCATCGCGCTGGTGTATGATCGCATGGAGGCGTTGGTCGAGCGACGCTATAGCGATTGGCGGCGGCGGGCCTGGGCGCTGGTGGTTGGGCCACAGGTGCTGGAAGTGGGTGTGGGGACAGGCAAAAACATGCCATACTATCCGCCGGACGTCCACGTGACCGGCATAGACTTAAGTAATAAGATGCTGGAACGGGCACGCCGACGAGCCGCTCAACTGAAGCTGTCGGTTACCCTGATGCCAATGGACGCCCAGGCCCTGGACTTCCCCGATAGCTCTTTCGATAGCGCCATCGCCACCTTCGTGTTTTGCTCTGTGCCCGATCCGGTGCTGGGACTTCAGGAAGTGGCGCGGGTGGTCAAGCCGGGGGGACGCGTGGTGTTGCTGGAGCACGTACGGGCAGAGAGCCCTTTGCTGGGGCGGCTGATGGATCTCGTGGATCCGCTGGTGTCACGGCTGATGGGGCCGCACATCAACCGGCGGACGGTGGAGAATGTGCGCAAGGCGGGGCTGATTCTCGAGCAGGTGGAGGATATAGGGGCAGGAGGGATCTTTAAGTTGATAGTGGCCAGAGCGGCGTAGGCCATCCCACCCGGCAAGAAAGAGGAGCACGTCTCTTCAGAAAATCACTGCTTGTCCAGGGTTGCCCCGATGGCCCCGCGCAGCACCTGATAGCCGGATTTTCCTTAATCTAGAAAGGATTTGCGTTTGCATTCATAACCGAAAAGCCTGTACGTCCTCAGCGCATGCCTAGTCGAAGACCGTCGCCTCCACAGGCGTGCCGTGCCGGTTGTTCAGGTGCCAGGCACGCAGCCACGAGGCGACCACGGCGATGGCGAGCACCCCGGCGATCACCAGCAGCGAGAGGGCGACCGGGATCTTGTACACGTCCGCCAGCACCATTTTCACCCCCACAAACACCAGGATAGCCGACAGCCCCAGCTTTAGATAGTAGAACTTGTCCACTACGCCAGCGAGCACAAAGTAAAGCGAACGCAGGCCCAGGATGGCGAAGACGTTGGAGGTGTAGACGATGAAGGGGTCCTGTGTCACCGCGAAAATCGCCGGGATCGAGTCAGCGGCAAAGATGAGGTCAGTGAACTCCACACTCAGCAGCACCAGCAGCAAGGGAGTGGCCAGCCATCTCCCCGTACGTCGTACAAAGAAGCGCTCGCCTTCGTAAGCGCTCATCATCGGCAGAACACGGCGCACCAGCTTGACCAGCGGGTTGTTTTCGGGATGCTGCTGGGCGTGTCTCTGGATGGCCAGCTTGATCCCCGTGAGGATCAGGAACGCGCCGAACACGTAGATGATCCAGTGAAACTCCTTGAGCAGCGCCGAGCCGGCGAGAATCAGCGTCCCGCGCATCAGGAGCGCCCCCAGAACACCCCAGAAGAGCACCCGGTGCTGAAAGGCCGCGGGCACGCTGAAGGCGGAGAAGATCAAGACGAACACAAAAATGTTATCAACGCTGAGGGATTTCTCGATCAGATAGCCGGTGAAGAACTCGAGCGCCGATTCCGGGCCACGCCAGACATACACGCCGAGATTGAAGAGCAGCGCCAGGGCGATCCACACGACGCTCCAGATCATGGCCTCTTTCAGCGAGACCACGTGCGCTTTGCGATGGAAGACGCCCAGGTCAAGGGCGAGCATCGCCAGCACAAACAGGTTAAAGCCAACCCACACCCCTATCGTTTCCCCATCCATGAACTGATCCTCCTTGCTCAGAATTTAGCCATGGGGGAAACAAAAAGGCGAGACCCCCACGGCCACGAGTGTCGTGGTGGTCTCGCCAGTTGTGCCTTGACACGTACGACCAGCCGAGAGCGTACCTCTGTCCTGACGACTGATCGGCCCGCTGGTGCGGGTGGCTACTCCCCAACCGCGATAAATTATAGCCAGATGCCAAACTTTGTCAAGCTTGGGCTCCGCCGCAAAGCCCCCCTTGTTATCCGACATCGCCCGCGGCTGCCTTGAGGTTTACTTCCTTGATGTGCAGGAAGTGTCCGGCGCCCTGACGGAAGCGTTTTGCATTGTGTCTGAGAGGCAGTTGGAGACTTAGCCCCTCCACTGCCAGTGCCGCACCGCAGTACGGGCAGATTGCCCAATCGGTTTCCACCGGGCACGGGATAAGCCATTTGGCGGGGTACAAGCAAGCCAAACGGCCCTTGCCACGACCACCCGCGGATGCTACACTATGAGTCGTCAACCAGAACGCTGAGGACGTATCAGCAGGAGATTAGACGATGGCACGACTCCGAGGGAAGCGTCGTGAGCGCGCCGGGCATCGCAAACAGGGCGAATGGTCCCCATTTGTGTCCTTTGTCGGGGGCACAGTCGGATTCCTGGGGGCTTATCTCTTTGCGGAGGCCGCCTTGAGCACCCACATTCACCCGATCCATTGGGCCGTGGCCGCAGGAGGGGCCGCCTTGGGGTACCTGATCGGGCTGGCATGGTATCGGGTCCGAGGAGACATTCTTTAAGAGGTCACCATGCGCTGGATCGTTCGCCTGGCACTGTTCTCGATTCTGGGGATGGCGCTGGTTTTCGCGTTCTTGCCTTCGGCGTCTGCAGCTCCCCTGGCAGAGGACGAGACCCACATCGTGCAGCCCGGGGAGACCCTTTCCGCGATCGCGGCCCAGCATGGGGTGGCCATCGCTGAGATCGCGCAGGTGAACGCCCTGGCCAACGTGAACACCATCTACGTTGGGCAGAAGCTGCGCATCCCAGGTGGGAGCAACCTGGCCCGTGATCCAGCAACCGGTGAGGAGGGGGTGCCGGCTTCGGCCTCGGAGCCCGAACCCGAGCCGGCCCCCGCGGTTTACCTGGTGCAGCCGGGGGATACGCTGGCCGACATCGCCAGGCGCTTCGACGTCTCGGTTGCCTCTCTGGCACGAGCTAATCGCCTGAGCCATCCTTCGCTGATCTTCGCCGGCCGCCGGCTGGTGATCCCCAGGCCTCGGGTTGTGGAGCCGGATCGCGGCGGGAAGTGGGTGAAGGTCAGCATCTCCCGTCAGCGCTGTTGGGTGTACGATGGTGACACGTTGTTGTACGAGTGGGTATGTTCCACCGGGCGCGCCAGTTCGCCGACCAAGCCCGGCACGTACGTGATCCAAAGCAAAATCCGCACGGCTTATGGGTCGGCCTGGAACATCTGGATGCCGTATTGGCTGGGCCTCTACTGGGCGGGCGGCACCGAGAACGGTTTTCACGGCATGCCCTGGAATGCGGCTACCGGGCGACAGACGTGGCCGGGCCTGGTGGGCACGCCCATCACTTATGGTTGCATCATGCTCACCAATGAGAATGCCAAGATTCTCTGGGAGATGGCCTACATCGGTATGCCGGTGACCATCGAATACTGAAACCAAGAAAGGAGTGTCATCATGGCGAAAGACGTCGTTTGCGGGATGGAAGTAGACCCCAAGAAGGCGGCCGGGAAGTCCGAGTATAAAGGGCAGACCTATTACTTCTGCTCCCCGGGTTGTAAGAAGGCTTTCGACAAAGAGCCGGAGAAGTATGTTGGCGCCGCCCAGACACATGGTGGCCACCACTAGCCCCCAATTTCCGCTAAGGGACGGCCAGTTTGCTGTTGGCCGTCCCTTTCTTTATGATATCCAAAAGAGGTGTTGCCCGGTGATTACGATTAACATTGACCCCGTCATCTTCCGCATTGGCCACTTCGCGCTGCGCTGGTATGGCCTTATCGTCGCCACGGCCATCGCGGTAGGGATCTGGGTCGCCAGCCGCGAGGCCCAGCGCAAGGGTCTGAACGATTGCCAATTTGGCGACGCTGTGATCTGGCTCATCCTGGCTGGCCTGCTCGGCGCGCGGTTGTTTCACGTGCTCGACCATTGGCCGGATGTGTACGCCGCCAACCCTGTGCAGGCGTTCTACATCTGGCAAGGCGGTCTGGCCATCTGGGGCGGGGTGATCGGTGGACTGGTGGCGCTGGTGATCTTCACGTGGAGGCGTCGGGTTCACCTGGGGGTGCTGGCCGATACGATCGCTCCGGGGCTGGTCCTGGGCCAGGCCATCGGACGGGTCGCCTGCATCATCACCGGGGATGCGATGGGCAAACCCACGAGCGGCCCGTTCGGATTTGCCTATGTCAATCCCGGCGCCATGGTGCCGCAGTTGGGCATTTATTACACTCCGACGCCGGTGTACGAGATCATCATGAACGTGAGCATTTTTACCATCCTGTGGCGGTTACGGGATCGCAGGCTGCCGGATGGGGCGCTGTTCTTGATTTACCTGGTGCTCTACTCGATGGGTCGCTTCCTGATCACCTTCTGGAGCTCGTATCGGGTCATCGGCCTGGGCCTAAACCAGGCGCAATGGATCAGCCTGGGTGCGTTTGTAATCGGATTGCCCTGGCTGGCGCACCTGTTGGGCAGGCATAGAGGGCTCCGTGTGGCCATCCGGCGCTGATAGGTTTTTCAATTACAGCCACCTCCAGCCCGAGTGAGGTGGTTGGGAGGGGCTCCCCCTCCAAGAAATTCTCCGTTTCAGCCTTTTGCCCGCCTACCCTCGGCCTAATTCAGGGAATCCGGGGCCAAGACAGGCGGGTAAAGAGCGAAAGAGGGGGAAAAGGTTATGGTAAAAGATCCTGTGTGCGGCATGGATATTGAGCCAAAGGCCGCGTTTGCGACCCGCCCGTTCAGAGGGCAGACGCTGTATTTCTGCTCAGAGGCTTGTGTGCAGAAATTCGACGCCGTGCCGGAGCGGTACGCGATGGTCGTGCCGTCGGCGACGACGGGCATCGCCGAGGGAACGTCAGGCCCGGTGCGGCTGGAGTTGGGAGTGCGCGGCCTCAACCGCTCGGGGGGCCCGGCGCTCGCCCGCGCCCTGGAGACGGTCCCCGGTGTGAACAAAGCCGCCGTCAATGTGCGCCGCGGACGGGTAGCGGTGGAGTATGATCCCGCTCGCGTCAAGGTTGCTGATCTGCTGGACGCTATCCGCGCCGCCGGCTTCAGCCCAGACGGCCAGACCATTCGCCTGAAGGTGAGCGGCCTTTACTGCGCCGAGTGCGTGGCGCGCATCGAGGACGCGCTCAAGGCCACGCCAGGCGTCCTCGACGCCACCATGAATGCCGCCACAAACGAGGTGAAGGTCGAATATTCCCCCCTTTTGGGCGACCTGAGCTTGCTGACGAAGGCCATCGAGTCGGCAGGGCCATACCGGGCGGCGCGCGCCGCTGAGGCCTCCGAGCCGGAGATGGACCGGGAGGCCCAGGAAGCCGAGAAAGAGTATCGCTCGCTCATGCGCAAGTGGTGGTTCGGCGCGGCGGTGGGCGCTCCCACGATGATTCTCTCGTACCCGTGGCTTTTCCCCATCCTGCGCGACCTGTTTCCGCGTGGCAGCGAGCAGTTGCGCATCATCTGGTATGCGATGGGCATCGCCAGCCTGGCCGTGCTGATCTACTCCGGCAGCCAGTTCTTTGTGGGCGCATGGGAGGGGCTCAAACGTCGCTCGGCCAACATGCATACCCTCATCGCCCTGGGCACCGGCGTGGCCTGGCTGTACTCTACCGTCGCCCTGCTCTTCCCGCAGCTCTTCCCGTCCGAAGAGTTCCGGGACGTGTACTACGACGTGACGGTGGTTGTGACGGCGCTGGTGGTGCTGGGGCTGGCGATGGAAATCAAGGCTAAGGGGCGCACGTCCGAGGCGATCAAGAAGCTGATCGGCCTGCAGGCGAAGACCGCCCGCGTCCTTCGCGAGGGGCAGGAGGTGGACATTCCGGTCGAGGAGGTGCTGGTCAACGACATCGTCGTGGTGCGGCCGGGCGAGAAAATCCCCGTGGACGGCGTGGTGATCGAGGGCCACTCGGCGGTGGACGAATCTATGATCACCGGAGAGTCGCTGCCCGTCTCCAAGACGGTAGGCGACGAGGTGATCGGCGCCACCATCAATAAGACTGGCGCCTTCAAGTTCCGGGCGACGAAGGTGGGCAAAGACACCGCGCTGGCGAATATCATCCGGCTGGTACAGGATGCCCAGGGCAGTAAGGTCCCTATCCAGCGCATCGTGGACCGGGTGTCGGCCTACTTCACTCCGGCGGTGATGATCCTGGCCATCCTGGGCTTCGTGGTCTGGTACGACTTCGGGCCGGAGCCGGCGCTGTCCTATGCGCTGATCGTGGCAGTGACCACGCTGATCATCGCCTGTCCGTGCGCGCTGGGGATGGCGACGCCCATGAGCTTGACCACCGGCATCGGCCTGGGTGCGCAGAACGGCATCCTCATCCGCTCCGGCGACGCGCTGCAAACAGCCGAGAAGCTGACGACGATCGTTCTCGATAAGACGGGGACGATCACGAAAGGGAAGCCGGAGCTGACCGACGTTGTGACGAACGACGAGGGACGGATGACCAAAGATGCGGTTGACGACAAGCCTTCGTCTTTCGTCTTTGTTCCTTCGACGTTATTGCGGTTGGCCGCTTCGGTGGAGCAGTCCTCGGAGCACCCCCTGGCGCAGGCGATTGTGGAGGGGGCGCAAGCGCGCGGGCTGAAGCTGAGCGACGTGCAGGCCTTCGAAGCCATCCCCGGTCACGGCGTCTCGGCCACGGTGGAAGGCCGGCGCGTACTCATCGGCAACCTGAAGCTGATGCAACGGGAGGGCATTGCCCTCGGCAACTTGGAGGAAAAGGCCCAAACGCTCGCCGACGAGGGCAAGACGCCGATGTACGTGGCGTTGGACGGGCAGGCCGCCGGCGTCCTCGCCGTCGCTGACACGCTGAAAGAGGACTCCAAGGAGGCGATTGCGGCGCTCAAGAAGATGGGGCTGGAAGTGGCCATGATCACCGGCGACAACGAGCGCACGGCCAAAGCCATCGCCCGGCAGGTGGGCATAGACCGCGTGTTGGCCGAGGTGCTGCCGCAGGACAAGGCCTTCAACGTGCAGAAACTGCAGCTCGAGGGCAAGAAGGTGGCGATGGTCGGGGACGGCATCAACGACGCGCCAGCGCTGGCCCAGGCGGACATCGGCCTGGCCATCGGCACTGGCACCGACGTGGCGATTGAGGCTTCCGACATCACGCTGATCAAAGGGAGCCCGATGGGGGTGGTCACGGCGATTCAGATCAGCCGCGCCACCATGCGCAACGTTTACCAGAATCTGGTGGGGGCGTTCATCTACAACACGGCTGGCCTGCCCATCGCCCTGGGGGTGCTCTACCCCTTCTTCGGCGTCCTGCTCTCGCCGTTGCTGGCCGCGCTCGCCATGTCGTTCAGCAGCGTGACGGTGATCAGCAACGCCAACCGGCTGAAGCGATTTCGGATTTCGGATTTCGGATTTTAGATTTGGATTTGCGAGTGCCGACCGTCGTTTTCAGCTCCAATCCAAAATCCGCAATCTAAAATCCGAACGTGGAGGTTTAACTCATGACCCTAGACAAAGTTCTCGTCACCCTTGGCGGGCTGGCTGCCATTGGGTTCATCGTCTGGTTCTTCTGGCTGGGCGAAAGAAAAGGCGTGCGAGCCAGCCTGACCAGCAGCGGCTATCAAGAGGCGATGGTGCTGGTCAAGGGCGGCTACACACCGGACGTGATCCTCGTCGAACGGGGGAGGCCGGTGCGCCTGAACTTCGTCCGCGCGGAGTCCGCCTCGTGTTCGGAGATGGTGCTCTTCCCCGATTTCAGGAAGAGCGCCCAACTGCCGGAAGGGGAGACCGTCCCCGTCGAGCTCATGCCCGACAGGGCCGGCGAGTTCGAGTTCCAGTGCCAGATGGGGATGCTCCGTGGGAAGTTGATCGTGGAATGAAAATAATTTACAACTTCATCCTCGGTGACTCCTCGGTTGGCCGCGCGGATCGTCTCCAGCGCCTGGTCGAACTCGCGGAGGATTTCGTCGTCGCCCTTCATTTCGGCGTCCAACAGGAGTTGGCCCCGATAGCTCAGGAGGCGCGGGCCCGACTGCAACGGGTGATCGAGGCGCTGGGCGGCTGATCGCTCCGTGGTGACGCCGTAAAGGATTTGCTGGCCTTCCTGACAACATCCGACTGAGGATACGCGTCAAAGCAAAACATTATAGACCCGGTGGAGGTGTGACCGCGTGGATGTGCCCAACGTCTCGGTCTTCCTGGCCCTGATTGCCGGTTTGCTCTCCTTTCTGTCACCCTGTGTACTTCCGCTAGCGCCAGCTTACGTCGGCTATCTGAGCGGCACCAATGTGATGGTCAGCGAAGGTGACGCTGTGACACCCAACCGGCGGGCCACGTTCATGCATGCGCTGAGCTTCGTTCTGGGCTTCTCAGCGGTTTTCGTTATCCTGGGAGCATCGGTGGGCCTGGTCGGGTACGTGCTCTACGGATTCATGCCCGTGATCCAGAAGGTGGGCGGGGTACTCCTGGTCATCTTCGGGCTGCATTACATGGGAGCATTGAGGATTCCTCTACTCTACCAGCAAAAGCGCCTTGAGTTTCAAGCCAACCCGCAGTTGGGCTACCTGTCCTCATTGCTGGTCGGCGTTTTCTTTGGCGCTGGGTGGACCCCCTGCATCGGGCTGACTTTATCCAGTATCCTGATGCTGGCGGCGGATGCCGCTACAGTGGGCCGCGGCGCCGTTCTCTTAGCGGTATATTCGGCCGGATTAGGGATCCCCTTCCTGATCATGGGGCTGGCGCTGCAACGGGTGTCAGGCTGGCTACGGCGTCTGAACCGGCGGATGAACCTAGTTTCCATCATCAGCGGGCTGTTCCTGATCGGCATGGGCGTGATCGTGTACACCAATGCCATCGGCATCCTCAACGCCTGGTTCTTCCGAACTTTTCGCTTTGTGACGATCCTGTGAGAGAAAGAGATCTTGTTCAGCCTTGCAGGCTATCAATAGGGGAGGGTAACTCATGTCCACTGCTGTACGTGGCGGGTGGGCACAACCATCCATTTGGGATCATCGGCGCACCTGGCATGGCTTGATGGCCTTAACCCTGATCCTGAGCGTGGCCTGGCTGCTGGCATCTCGGGTCCAAGGTACGGCTGATCCCAAGACGTTAGCCCCGGCTCCCCAGGCGGGCTTTCCGGCCCCGGATTTCACGCTGACCACCCTGGATGGGGAAACGGTCACGTTGAGCGCCCTGCGCGGCCGGCCGGTGCTGATCAACTTCTGGGCGACCTGGTGTCCGCCC
Source organism: Anaerolineae bacterium (assembly GCA_034433615.1). Lineage (GTDB taxonomy): Bacteria > Chloroflexota > Anaerolineae > DUEN01 > DUEN01 > DAOUAJ01. The sequence goes on from DAOUAJ010000108.1 coordinate 36,375, forward strand.
TGCCGCGCCGAGCTGCCTGCCATTCAGTCGGCTTACGACCGTTACGCCGATCAGGGGTTGGTCGTGCTGGCCGTAGATATGGCGGAACCGCCTCGGACGGTCGCCGCCTTCGCCGAGGAGTTCGGGCTGCGTTTCCCGATCCCGTTAGATCGTAACGGGCAGGTGGCGGCTCAATATCGGGTACGCGCCATCCCCACCAGCTTCTTTATAGATCGGGAAGGGGTGATCCGCTCCGTGTTGATCGGTCCCATGAACGGCCCTTTGATTGATAACCGGCTGGCTCAGATCCTGAGGGAGGGGGCATAGCCGTGTATCCAGTCATCCAGGTCGCCGGTTTGACCTTGCAGACGGCCGGGGTGATGGCCCTTCTGGCCGGCTGGCTGGGCCTGTCCCTGGCCGCTCGCGAGGCCAGACGGTTGGGGATCAACGGGGAGATCGTATGGGACGCCGGGTTCTTCGGCTTGCTTGCGGGCCTGCTCGGCGCCCGGCTGTGGTATGTAGGGGCGAACTGGGCGGCTTACCAGTCCGACCTGCGGCAGGCGCTGGCGCTGAACCTGGGGACGCTGGCGAGCGGCCCAGGAATGGTGATCGGAGCGCTTACCGCCCTGTTCTACCTGTATCGTCGTCGCGTGCCCCTGGCCCGTATGGCTGATGCCCTGGCACCAGGCCTGCTGCTCGCTTTGGCGGTGCTACGTGTGGGGGATTTCCTGACGGGTCGCGTGCTGGGAACTCCCACCGACGTCCCCTGGGCCGTCGAGATGTGGGACGTCCGCCGCCATCCGGTGGCCTTGTACGAAGCCGGCGCCGTCCTGATCGCTTTGGGGATCATCTGGCGCTGGGGCCGTAACCAAGCGTACGATGGGTTCGTGTTCCTGCTGGCGACGTTTCTGGCGTCGGCCGCCCGTCTGTTCGTAGAGGCGTATCGGCTGGACAGCGCCTCAACCATTGGCGGCGTTCGCGTGCCCCAACTGATAGCCCTGGCAGTGATGTGGATCGCTCTAGGCGCGCTCTACCGCAAGCACTTTGCAGTAAAGGAACGAGTAAATCCTGAGCGGAGAGGAGTGAGCGAATCATGAATAGCAGATGCAGTTAGATCGCGGCAAGCCTGCCGGCCAGTTGGTGGCCATCGTCGCCGGGCTGGTGGTCAGCGCCGGCTTAGGCCTGGCACTGGTACGCGTGGGGAGATAGGTGCACAGAGCTGCCATGCGGCTGCCTGCCCTCTACGTGGCCCATCAATGGGTCTGGAAGCTGCAGGGTTCAGACTTGCATAACCGGGAAACCGGCTTCGTTGATCGCTTCGCGGATCTTATCAGGTGCCGTCCGGCCATCCCGATAGTGCACGATGACCACTTTCGCCTTCAGGTCGCCCGCAACCGCCTCGACCCCTGGCAACCGGGTTACAGCCTGGGTAATGGCGTGCAAGCAGCCTTCACAGCGCATAGACGGTACATACAGTTCTAGATGCTGCCCACCCCTTGCCTTCCGTTCGGGGAGCTCTGCTCCTCTAGGGGGGGACGAGGGGGCGAGGGGATGTGGCACTCTGGCACTTCCCGCTTCACAGTCTTCGCTTTGGGGATCAGCCGGCCGGCGAAGGAGTTCAGCAGCACCGTGCTTACGCTCAGCACCATGGCCACCATGGCCCACACCGGGTGCACCAGCCCCGTCGTCGCCAGGGGCACTCCAATGCCGTTGAAGCTGAAGGCTAGAATGAGGTTCTGCACCGTCTTCCGGTAAGAGTTACGACCGATGTGATACGCGTCCACCACGCCCCCCAGACGGTCTCGCACCAGGATCACGTCCGCCGACTCGATAGCGATGTCCGTACCGGCGCCGATGGCCACCCCCACATCGGCCTGCATCAAGGCCGGGGCGTCGTTGATGCCGTCGCCCACCATGGCCACCCGGTACCCTCGGGCCTGGAGTTCCCGCACCTTCTCCGCTTTCTCGTTCGGCAGCACCTCGGCGAGCACCTTCTCGATGCCCACCGCGGCGGCCACGGCGTGAGCGGTGCGTGCGTTGTCGCCGGTGATCATAATCGGCACCAGGCCCGCCGCTTTTATGCGCGCGATGGCTTCCCGGGCGGCCTCCTTCAGCGTGTCGGCGATGGCAATCAGTCCCAGGTCCCAGGCCTCAGGTCTCACATCTTGACTGGAGACCTGAGACGTAGGGCGTGAGACGGCCAGGAACATCACCGTCTTGCCGTCCTGCTCCAGGGCCTCCGCCTGCGGCAACAGGGGAGCAATGTCCACTCCCCGCTCGCGCATCAGCTTGCGGTTGCCCAAAAGGATGCGGCGCCCCTCAAAGGTCGCCTC
>DAOUAJ010000109.1:0-6050 GCA_034433615.1 Anaerolineae bacterium
CTGCTAGACCTGGTCTGCCACTTCCGTACCCGGTTAACCGGCTTCCAGGTTGGTGATACTGAGGGTATCCTGAAGGGGCGGACTACAGGGAACACCTACATCATTGGCACCGACTCGGTTCGCATCGTGCCGCTGTGAGTTGCTTCTGAGTCTAACCAATGGGCTGGGTAGGCGTAACCATGCCTACCCAGCCCCAAACTCACCGCTCGATCTGCGGTAGCTACACGGCTTCCGCCGCAGATCAACCTGGCGAGAGTAGGATGCAATATGCCTGTTAGACAACTGAAAGGAGCAGAGCCATGAAACCTCAACATCTCACTATGATGACGGTGATGGCTGTTCTCCTCTTACTCCTGGTGCCCGCACCCGGTGGAGCTGAGGCTGATCCGCCATCTCAGCCGCCTGTCCCCACCCCCCACAGGCCAGTCGGTGCACCTGAGGGCCATGTGCGTATAGGCACCCCGGATTCCGGCCCTCAGCAATCCCCTGATGGCTTGTGGTTCATGCCGGAGGGCGCCCGGCCCTCTATCCCAGTTGTGGGTAAGAGGCCTGAAACCACCGGTGGCCCCGACGATTTCGGCTATACTTGGGATGACTCTGTGCCACTGAACTGGATCAACGTCACTGTTGGGACGGACACGGGGATGAGCGGCGATAGTTGGGGACAGGGCGTTGGCCCTATCCCACTGCCTTTTGCCTTTAAGTTCTATGAAAACACCTATACCAGTGTTTATATTGCCGCCAGTGGTTATCTGGGCTTCACTTCAAGCTATTGGAGCGGCCAACAGCGGATTCCCTCTCCTGCGACCCCCAACAACGTCGTCGCCCCTTATTGGACGCCGCTCTACCTGAATAGCTCCGGCCCGGCCGGGCGGGTGTACTACATCAGCGGCGGCACTGCCCCGAACCGGTACTTTGCCGTTGAATGGTATAACGTCAGAGGCGGCGATCCTTCAGACCCGATCGGTGCAGACGATATATTTGATTTTGAAGTCGTTCTGTATGAAAACGGCGACATGGTCTTCCAGTATGCCATGATGAGCTACACCGGTTCCTATTGGTGCGGCGCCGCTGGCACGGAAGACTCGGAAGGATTAGATGGGCTGCCTTACGGTTCGTTCTGCCAGCAATACGCCTCAAACCGGGCCGTGCGCTACTACCGCCCGCCTCCCTCAGCGCGGGTGCAGGTGCGCCCGGCTTTCCAGGGTCGTTTTGTCCGCCCGGGTGAGCTAGCCACCTTCCAGCAGCGCATTAAGAACACCGGGGAACTCGGGACCGATACCTATGACCTGTTCACGGCCTCGGCCTGGTCCGTTTCCCTCTATGCCTCCAATTGCGTCACCCCTCTGACCGACACGGACGGTGATGGCATCGTGGATACCGGCCCTGTGCCTCAGGGGGCCGTCATCTACATCTGTGTGAAGGTTCAGACGCCAACGGGGGGCGTTGTTGGCGATGACAACTCGGCTGTGGTTACAATTCGCTCCTCTCTGAATACCAATAAACAAAAGACGGCCACCTTCCAGACCGCTATCCCTGCACCGTTTGCCCAGGTGTTTCGCGATGACGCCGACGGGGCCCACTCTCTCTACCTGGTGCAACCCGCTGGCCAGAGCATCAGAAAGGTGACGCCAGATTGGTACTACGGTTACGACTGGGCTATCGCTGAGGCACCAAACAGCAATTTTATATATGCCTGGGATCGGGGACGGTGCCTGGATAATTCGTGTAGCATCTATGTTTACGAGATCGAATACACCCTGCTGGACCGCGTTGGCAACACCGTGCGAACGGTGAGCAAGCTCACCAACCATAGCGGGGCGACAATGGATACCTATGAGTACGATCCCGTAGTGGCAGTAGCACCAAACGGTCGTATCGGTGTGCTGTGGAGACGCCAACTCTGGAACAACAGCACTTCTCAGTTCAATTACAACGTCTATTTCGCCATCCTGGATGCCAGCGGCAATGTGGTCTACGGCCCGGCCAATGTGACTAACAACACAGTCTGGGGCACCGGGAACGATCTGAATGTGCCTCGCTTCTACTACCCGCGTATTGTCGCGACTGGTGACAATCGCTTCGTTCTGGCCTGGTTGAAGGAGCATCAGGAGAGCGCCGGGTGGGTAGATGACATCTATTACACCGTGCGGGACTCGAATGGCGCTGAGGTGCGAGGCATCACCAGACTCACCAACGATACGCCGGGCTATGATGATTCCTATTCTAATCCCAATCTGGCATCGCTTACAGGCAATCGGGTCCTCGCCTTATGGAGACGAGGAGGAAGTTACGCTGATATTTACTATGCCGTGCTGGATAGCAACGGTGGTGTGGTCAGGCCAATGACCAACCTGTCAAACGATGGCACAGCCCAGTACGATTACAGGCCTGATGCCGCGCAGGTGTCTGACGGTAAGACCATCGTTGCATGGACAGGCGGTCAGTATCCTAACTACCGCATTCGTTTTGCTGTATTGGACACCAGCTACAATCGCATCAGTGGCCCCACCACATTGAATAATTCAGCAGCCATAACCGGTGACGACTATGTCTCTGTCGCCCCATCGGGTGATCGTGCGATTCTCACCTGGATGGACTATGACTCTGGTTACCGCCGCAACCTGTACTATGCCCTGGTCAGATCAAATGGCAGTGTGCTCACCCCACCCCAGATCTTCCGCAGCAGTCAGTCCACCAGCTATCCCTACATCCAGACGAGCTATGAGGGCTATGGCAACACCTCGTATAGTTGGACACCCCCCTCGGGCGTGGATGGCATGGTGGCGTTTGGCTCTGACCTCTATGGCGGGCCACCCGGAGGCAACGCCACCCTCAGCCTGCGCTATGCCAACTACGGCGCAACCCTGGCGACCAACGTCGTGCTCACCGCCACGCTGGACAGCAACCTGAGCTACGCTGGCGACACGTCGGGCATTCCACCCACGATTATCGGCAATAACGTCGTCTGGCGCGTGCCGGACCTGCCCTTGCTGGAGAGCCGGAGCTTCGTTCTCTATGTCCAATTGCCAGCCGGAGGCGCCTATGGCACCCGCTATCCAGTCGTGGCAAGGCTGACCTCCAATGGGCCGGAGGTTAACCCATCCGATAACACAGATACGACTGAGGTGATGGTAGCCCGGCAGATATTTCTGCCGCTCAGTATGCGGTAATGTGCCTGGCATGTAGGGCCAGACGTGCCACTCACCTACGCGGGCCCTACATGCCAGGTTGATGCATCTGGCATCGTTCTCAACAGAAATGCGGTTTACATGTGTCCAACTTTAGGGGACAAGTACAGCTAAGACCTGTCCCAAGTCCTGGTCCACTGCTTGAGCGGACAATATGCCAGGGATATCCTGGCCTGGTAAGAGGTCGGGCCTGAACCCGCCTCTTGCCCTTATATCATGCGAGGAGGTCACCATGAAACGCTTTTCTCTGCTTTTACCTCTCGCGATACCTCTCGCGATGCTCGCCGTGACTGCTTGCGGCGCTCAGCCAGCCGCACCAACAGTAGCCCCGCCGACGCAAGTAATTCCTACTTCTACCCCTTTGCCTACAGACACACCGGTTCCAACGGCAACACCAACACCATTGCCTACCAATACCCCGACGCGCACGCCATGGCCGACAAGGACGCCTCGACCAACAAAGACACCCGATCCCGCGCTCCAAGGCGTCACCATTCCGGTAGAGTTGTTCCCAAACTACGCGGTCTACTTTGGAGAACTAAAAGGCGGCGCGCACAAGGCAAGCCTGGTCATTGCTCATGTACCCCAGCGTATCCCCGGAGGGGGTCTATACTTTGTCTACTATTTTGTGAGCAAGCGTGACCAGGGCGCCTTCGCGTTCCTTGTGACAGAAACCAACGCGGGAACTTATCGGGTTAAGCGTGACCCCGTGGAGTTTGAGTTCACTGCTAGCCCAACCTCCTTACGAGGTACCCTTACGTATCTTCCTGATGGGCGGAAGTACTCATTTTCGCTCGCGCCACGAGGCACTGGCCGCGCAGCCCTTATCCAGGCTGTCACAGATGCATTCCTACTCGGAGCACATGGTTGCATATGTGGGTGGGTGAGTCCTGGTTTCGCTGACGACATGATAAAGCGAACAGGTCTCAAGCCGCCCTGATGGCCTACACATCCCTGACCATTGGTGCCAGTTCATAGGGCGTACTGAGCGATGTACAGCAGGCGGTCCTGCGGGTCGGCCTCGGGCTTAAGCGAGCGATTCAACGCCAGCAGGGGATTGAACATGGCCGCCACCATACGCCAGTCGCATCTGAAAGTAATACCGTACATAATGAAAGATCTGCTTCAAGCCGCACACCCTGGCGACTATGCACAGCGTGGTCTCCACCGGCATCCGCTCGTTCCACGTCCCACGCGGGCACAGCTTCAAATGGGCCGGGAGGCGTTCGGCACAGTTGCAGCCGACATCCGCCAGGCCAATCGTCCCCCGTCATGGGCTGCGACCAGGGGCAAGCAGGTCTGGGCAGGGACATTGGCGGTGTCCCAGGCTCAGTCCACGACCTTACCTCGGTCGTTGATCAACCCACACAGCTTCATGCCCACGATCCAGCGCCAGGTGCTCTTGCCCGTCTTGCCGATCTGCTGGGGACTACGCCCTTCACGGAGGGGAGGGACCAACTCGATGCCATAGCTGTCAATGACGGTGAAGCAGGTGGGATCAGCCAGGAAGCGCTGCAAGCGGGTGCGCTCCGGCAGGCTGCCGAACAGCGCCGCGTAGTCCTGTTTGAGCCAGCGGTAAAAGGCGCGGAAGTGGCCATCTTTGAGGGCGAACAACAGGCCTACCGTGACGAGTGCGCTCGGCCACAGGGTGGCTTGGGGACAGAGCCCGAGAGAAGCGTCTACCTCACAGAACAAAGCGATGATCAACTCTTCGGTGGTCACGGCAGACTCCTTTCACCTCGGTTGTGTCACCGGAAGTGTAGAGCCTGAGCGGTCGAGTACTGGAACGCTCATCGCCATCCGTATGTCTGGAAAAAGCGCCCGCAGGAGCGGCTTCCTAAACACTGCATAATATATCAACTATTTAGCGAGAGAACCATTTAGAAACTATCCCAAAACCTTGTTGATGACATAGACTGAGCGAGGCGACGATACCAGAGCAAGGCACATGCCAACTGCAACAAGCCTAAGTAGTTCCGCGATTTCTTATCGTAGCGCACCAGAATGGCACGGCACTTGGACAGCCCGGCCAGCGTGCGCTCGACCACCCAACGACGGGGCGGGTACTTATGCTCATCTGCTGCCGGCGGCACTTCGCCAATGCGGCGAATGTGGGGGACGTAGTCATGCACAGCCACAGCCGGATTGTCATAGGCCTTATCCAGACACAGATGCTGAGGCGGCTGGGCTGTGGGCACAGGCCTCCCGACCATAATCGCCTCTAGCCTCTGTTGCAGCAGTTTGGTGTCATGCACCTTGGCCGCGGCGACCACCATCGCTAGTGGACCTCCTCTCCTTCCGTCAAGAGGCTGTGTTTGCTCCCATTCTTGCCCCGGTCGGTGGGGTTGGGTCCGACATCGCCCCCCCGAAACGCGCCTTGCCCATGGCGGTGTCGGCGGCCTGCCATTCCCAGTTCACGCCTTGGAGGTCAGCGCACTCTGCCACCCACAGCGCCCACAGCTTTTCAGACAGGCCCGTCTCGCACCCATGCTGGAAGCAACGCTGGATGGTGCTCTCATCGCCATAGACGCGGGGCAAATGATGCCACTGGCAACCGGTGCGCAAGCGAAAGATCTGAGGTTCGGACATAAGTTCGGACAATCCTCCCCAATACGCGGAAAGCGGCTCAGGTAGCGTCCTGTGTAAATGGGCTGCACGCCGCTCAAGGACACAGAAAACGGGCGGTGGGGCTGAAATGTCCGAACTCATGTCCGAAGTTCAGACTTTCCAGTTGACATGGTGTAGCATCCATGTTATTATCGTAGTACAAATGAACATAGGTACTACATATCAGAACCGGGAGGATTATCCTATGAAAGAGCGTCTGACCACAGTGACCCGCAAAGGCCAGATCACCCT
>DAOUAJ010000110.1:0-11552 GCA_034433615.1 Anaerolineae bacterium
GCTTTGTGAAGCGGCCGTTAGAGCGGGTGCGTTACCTGGTCTTCAATCACACAGCCGTGCCGGCGACGGTGGATGTGGAGCGATTGGCGGCAGCACATCGGCAACGGGGTTTGCCAGGGTTTGCCGGGCAGTACCTGATCACAGGAGAGGGGCGGATTCTACAGACGGAGCCGTTGGACGAGGTGGTGGACGGCGTCCAACCGTGGTCGGTGGAAGGTATCAACATCTACATGGCCGGAAACTTCATGGATGCAGCGCCCGCAGCAGCACAGATCGAGGCGGCGGCGCACCTGAGTGTCTGGCTATTGCAGGAGCTCAACCTGTCGGAGACGGCGATCGTAGGGCTGTCGGAACTGATCCCGACGCAATCACCGGGGACACAGTGGCTTACGGGCGCCCGCTGGAAGGACACCTTGCTCCAACGGATGCGCGAGCTACGGCCCACTCCTGCTCCCGGTGACGAATTGGCCGAGCTGCGTACTCGCCTGGCGGAGGCAGAGGCCGCCCGTGACCGCCTCCAGGCCCGTGTGGTAGAGTTGGAGGCCGAGTTGTCCCGACTGCGCCAGCAGCAGCAGGTTCCCCGCCCGGCGATTGAGGACGTGGTGGGGCGGCTGGATCGGGATGGGGCGCGCTTTGTGAAGCGGCCGTTAGAGCGGGTGCGTTACCTGGTCTTCAATCACACGGCCGTGCCGGCGACGGTGGATGTGGAGCGATTGGCGGCAGCACATCGGCAACGGGGTTTGCCGGGGTTTGCCGGGCAATACTTGATCACGGGGGAGGGGCGGATTCTGCAGACGGAGCCGTTGGACGAGGTGGTGGACGGCGTCCAGCCATGGTCGGTAGAAGGTATCAACATCTACATGGCCGGAAACTTCGAGACTGGAACGCCGGTAGAGGCACAGATCACTGCGGCAGCCTGGCTGAGCGCATGGCTGCTACAAGAGTTGAAATTGCCGGAGACGGCGGTCGTAGGACTGTCGGAGCTGATCCAGACGCAATCGCCGGGGGCGCAATGGCTTACGGGCGCTCGCTGGAAGGACACCCTCCTCCAGAAGGCGCGTGAGATCAAAGCCGAGCCTGCACAGTGGGCTGCCGGATTCTGGCAGGAACTGGCCCGTCTCCGTTCCGGGTTGGAGGCCGCTCGACAGCAACTCAGCGCCGCGAGTGTACAGGTGGAGCAATTACGGGGTCAGGTGGAGGCGTTGCGCCGCCAGTTACAGGACATACCGGTTGGCCCTATCCCCAAACCAGCGTTCCGGGTCATCGTAGACGAATTGCCCAAGAGCAGTGATCCCACCAACGTCTATGACACCCGTGCGCGCTCGGCGATCAAATCCATCGTCGTCCATCACACGGCCGTCCCCCCCACGATCGGAGCTCGACGGGTGGCTGAGGTGCACGTCAACACCAATGGCTGGCCGGGCATCGGTTACCACTTCTTCGTCAACCCCGATGGCACCATCGAACAGACTAACTGGTTAGAGACGATTTCCGCCCACACACGCGGCCAAAACCACTACAGCGTCGGTGTAGTCTTTGCGGGTGACTTTACCAGTGGGGTGCCAACATCAGCGCAGATCGAGCAAGGCGGACATCTGATCGCCTGGCTCATGCAGCAACTGGGTGTGCCGTTAGAGCAGGTGCGCGGCCACAGAGAGATGCCAAATCAGACGACCGAGTGCCCTGGCAACCAGTGGCTGGAGGGAGAGCGGTGGAAGGAGATGCTCGTGCGCCGCATTCAGGCGGTACAGGCGGGGCAACTGGACCTGAGCCGCAAGACCATCAACCATTATCTGCTGTTCTGGTGGCGTGGCCCAGACCTGTGGGCGCAACAGGACTGGATCAACGCCCAGAATTACATTCGGCGCTTCCGGCCAACTTGCGGTTTCCGCCTCGAGGATGCCATCCGGGCAGAATACGTGACCATCGTCGGCGGCGTCGCGGGCGTCTCCGGGCAAGATGAGGAGCGGCTGCGCGCGGCCGGGTGCAAGGTCGAGCGGTTGGCCGGCGCCGACGAGGCGGAGACCAAAACGATCCTGGACGGATTGGTCGTCTCAGGCCGCCGCTTCAAAACTTTTGATGCGTGATGCAGGAATCCGTGATCGCGCTTTGAACCCTGCCTTACGGCAGGGTTTCTTTATGTGGTGCGCTGCTGATGTGGAATCTGCTACCCTGTGAGATCGAATTGCCTGTGTTCCGTGGGCCGTTGGACTTGCTGCTGCACCTGATCGAGCGAGAGGAACTGGACATCTCGGTGGTGTCGCTGGCCCAGGTGACGGAGCAGTATCTGGAACATCTCTCCCGCCTGGAGGATCTGGAGGCTGGAATACTGGCCGATTTTTTGGCAGTGGCGGCGCGGCTGATCTGGATCAAGTCACGGTTGCTGTTGCCGCAACCGACATCATCGGCCGGAGAAGAAGAGGAAGAGGATCCCGGTGAGGCTCTTGCTCGTCAACTACGAGCCTACAAGCAGTTCAAGATGGCAGCGGAGGTACTGCGAGAGCGAGAGCGGCGTGGCCTGCGCGCTTATGTGCGTGTTGCACCGTTGCCCGGACTGGAGCGACGGTTAGACATGGGAGGCGTCTCGCTGACCGATCTGTTGGCGGTCATGCAGCAGGTGCTGGCGGAGAAGCCGCCGGCTGAGATAGCTCCTCTGGTACAACCGTTCACTGTCACAATCCGCGACAAGATTGTGCTCACGGGGCAGCTCCTCAGGAAACGAGCGGTGGTCCGTTTTCGTGATCTGTTGGAGCAGGCGACCAACCGGGCGGAGGTGATCGTAACCTTATGGGCTGTGCTGGAGCTGATCAAGTGCCAGAAGATCACTGTTGAACAAAGCGAGCTTTTCGGCGAGATCCTGATTCGGTTAGCGCCGGAGGCTGACCTGGCCTCCTTCGAGAGCGCGTCCACCAATGGCGTAGACTCAGGAGAAGTAGCGCCGCCGCCACATCAACTAGCCAGTCCAGAGGGTCGCCGTGACGGCCAGGGATGAAGGTCTGATGCCATTCGTCGCTGGCTGCGTAGAGGATGACCACGCCAATTGTCCACAGGTGGGCATGTTTGATGCGGGGAAGGTGGTCAACCGCGCGAGCCAGAAGACAGGCCAGGGTCGCATATTCGGTTATGTGTCCCAGCACGTTTTGTAGGTCGGGGCGATCAGGCATCAAATTCGGGTAGTCGGCGCAGGAGGACAGGAAGAAGATCAACCCCATCCAGGCGATAGGAGGAATCCAGTGTCCCCAGCCGCTCGTGAGCCATCCTCGTGTTCGGGTTCGAGTTTTAGTCATGGCAGACTGTTTCCCCTGTTCAGATACATCTTCTCCACCTCACCCGCCAGCCGATCCCAGGTGAAATGGCTGGCGATGCGCTGACGGCCAGCCCATCCCATTTGTTGCGCTCGCGCTCGATCCTTCAACAACGTTGTGGTAGCTGCGGCCAACGTTTCGTCGTCACCAGGCGGGGCCAGGAGGCCAGTCTCCTGGTGGATCACGTACGTTTCGTGTTCACCGACGCGGCTGGCGACGATGGGCAGGCCGGCTGCCATCGTGTCCACCAGGCGTGCCGGGCATTTGGCCCGGTTAAGCCGGTTGGGGTCTGCCGGGAACAGTGCGAGATCGGCCTCTGCGCATAAGCATGAGAGTTGGTCAGGCGGCACAGCATCCAGCCAGCGAACATGCGCCCCCGGCAAAGTTGCCATTATCAGACGCCGGGCAATTCGTGCCCCGTCTCGTAGCGCACCGCCCGCCACAATCAAGTGCGCATTGGGCAGCCGTGCATGGACATCCGTCCAGATGTCCACAAGCCGCGCCGGTGCAAATTCTACGAAACGGGTAAGCAGCAGCGCAGTAGGCGGACCAGGCGAGCGGGCTGGTCGCACAGGCCAGGCCGCCAGATCAGCCCCATTGGGCACATAGGCCACGTGTCGAGCCCCCAGCGCCTGAGCCTGCATCGCCAGCCAGCGTGAGGCCACCGTCAATGCATCGGCATGTCGGAAGCCCCACGTTTCCTGCCAGGCGAAGAGCCAGCGCGCTGGTCTGGGGTAGCCCGCCCGCTCATTCCAGCCCCCTGCCCCCTCCCAATCGTCCGCGTCAATGATCAGGTGGCCGCGCCATAGGCCCGCCCGTCGGGCGTACCACAACGCCTGAGCCACCAGGCCGGCATAGGCTTTGGGCTTGAACACGTGGACGACGTCCGGGTGCTGCCGCAGTGTTGCCCACAGCAAGTCAGCCGCCATCCGGCCGACCTGCCTGACGCATACATTGACGACCTGGACACCATGATCTTCCCACGTGCGCCCGCTGTCAGCCGGGCTATCCCAGGGAGGGAGGATCAGGGCGACGTGATGCCCGCGCTGGCCCAGCGCCTGGCCCAGCGGCAAGGCTCGCCGCCACATGGTGCCTCGCACTCGCAGTCCAAACGGCCCGACCATCGCGATGCGCATCGGGAACCTCTCGACGATCTGACATCTGCTTGATCTACTTACATTAGTGTCAACTTAAGGCTCAAAGGCCCGTCCCCGGGCCGCCCCGAGGACGGGGCTCAGAGCTTAAGTTGACACAGATGTTAATCCATGTCACGGTGGTTCCTATTCTACCATCTCCTGGGCAAGGGCCACAAACCGGAGAGCGTTTCACAATTGGAGGGGGATGGGGGATTGACGCGGCAGCTCAGAAGCGTTATAATTTAAGCAGCTTTTCTGGTTTTCTTCTTTTGATTTGAGCTTTACCCCCTCCTCCCAAAGAGCTTACATCCGTACCTGGTCATATGCTCTTAAAGGTATCAACATCATCATCGAGTCGTTCGAGGAGGAATGACATGGCTGTGGCCAGCCGCCCGCAACGGGAACGCCGCATCGCACTAGGCCAGTTTCGTGAGCTGAATGTTCTTGCCGCTTTCTTGTTGCTCTGTCTTTACTTTTACTGGCGACAACCGGAAACCTTCATCAAGCCGGCCAACTTAGCCGTGATTATGCGTTTTATGGCCACGTTTGGCGTGTTGGCCATTGGCGAAATCCTGGTCATCATCACTGGCGGCATTGACCTCAGCGTGGGCTCGCTGACGGCGCTGACCGGCGTCATCGTGGCCACGTTGATGCTCAAAGGTGTGGCCGGGCTACCGCCCATGAGCATGATCCCCGCGATCATCATCACGTTGGGGGTAGGGGTCCTCATCGGTGTATGGCATGGCCTCTTTGTGACCAAGCTCAGAATCCCCCCCTTCATCATCACCCTGGGCACCTGGCTGATGGCTCGTGGCATGGCTGGCTACATTACTCGTGGCTACCCTATCGTCTACCCATCGGGGCATCCTTTTCTCGTTCTGGGCCAGGGCGATATCGCGACCATCCCCAACTCTTTTATCATCTTGATCGTTGTGGCGCTAATCGTCTCGTTCATCCTTAACTTGACGGTCCTGGGCCGTCACATCTACGCGGTCGGTGGCAACCTGGAAGCCGCCCGCGTGTCCGGCGTACATGTGGATCGGGTCCGCATCTTTTGCTACGCTACCAGCGGGTTCATGGCAGCCACCACGGGTGTCCTGTTGGCCTCCCGGCTGGGGCAAGGAACTCCCACGGTGGGTACTGCCTACGAGTTGTGGGCCATCGCCGCTACGGTGATCGGTGGCACCAGCTTGTTTGGGGGTGAAGGGACGGTGTTGGGAGCTATCCTGGGCGCAGCCATCATGGGGGTGATGCAAAACGGCATGGTGCTGATCAATATCTCGTCCTATCTGCAGGACACCATCCTGGGTGTGGTGTTGGCGATCGCGGTCATCTACGATACGGTGCGACGCCGGGCGCGACGGTAGGGGCGATGAGGCAACGAGGAATGAGGCGCCGAGACAACAAGGAACGAGGCGATGAGGAAAGCCACGCGCTCCAACCCTCGTCGCCTCAGTTGCCTCATTGACTCATTACCTCTTGATCTGTTAGGGAAAGAAGCGGCATTATGAACCAACCCGTTCCCATCGTAGAGATGCGCGGCATCCGCAAGAGTTTCGGCGCGGTGCAGGCGCTGCGCGGTGTAGACCTGACTTTGGGCCATAACGAGGTGCTGGGGCTGGTAGGCGATAACGCTGCCGGCAAGTCCACATTGATGAAGATCCTGTCCGGCGCTTATCTCCCCGATGAGGGAGAGATCTTCATCGAAGGGCAGCGCGCCCACATCCGTCAGCCGGAGGACTCGCGCCGGCTGGGGATCGAGATGGTCTATCAGGACTTCGCACTGGCCAACAACCTGGACGTGGCGGCCAATGTCTTCCTGGGACGGGAGATCGTGCGCCTGAACCTGGGGCCGATCAAGGTCATGGACCAACGGCGCATGGCGCAGGAGTCCCGACGTTTGATGGAACGACTGCGCATTGACATCGCCTCGGTACGTTTGAAAGTGGAGAACCTCTCCGGCGGCCAGCGGCAAGCTGTGGCCATTGGCCGGGCGACGGCTTTCAACGCCAAAATCATCATCATGGATGAGCCTACCGCGGCGCTGAGCGTGGCCGCTATTGACAAGGTGCTCGACCTGATCCGGCAGCTCAAGGAGCAGGGCGCTTCGATCATCATCATCAGCCACCGCCTGGAGGACATTTACCGGGTGAGTGATCGGGTTATGGTGATGCGGCAGGGGCGCAAAGTGGCCGATCTGCCTGTGATGGGGGACATCCACGACTTCCGGGAGCGGGTGGTGACCTACATGGTAGGCGCTCGGGATGATTTCGCCGAGGCGAAGGCGGCGTAGCGAGAGATCTCCTTCTTTGAAAGGGGGTGATTCCAGGAACCAAAACGTGATCTATCGTCGGTGACAGCCATCGTGGTTGTCATCTTATTCGCCTTGACAGTCAAACGAAGGAGGTAGACCCATGAAACGGCACGTTTTCGCAATCCTGTCTCTGTTGGTTTTGGTCGGCCTGGTGCTGACGGCCTGTGCTCCGGCCGCGCCAGCGCCGGCTCCCGCCCCCGCGGAGAAGCCGGCCCCCAAGCCCTTCAAGGTCGTCGTCATCGGCAAGTCGGTGCACCCCTATTGGTCCAACGTGGAGAAGGGGGTGCGCGCGGCCGCCAAGGACCTGGGCCTCGCCGACGACCAGGCCATCTTCTTCGTCCCGCAGAAAGAGGACGTGGCAGCCCAGATCCAGACCATGGAGACCTACATCGCTCAGGGCGTGACCGGCATCGCCGTTGCGCCGTCCGACCCCAACGCGCTGGAACCGGTGATGAAGAAGGCCGCCGACGCGGGCATCTTCGTCACCACGCTGGACACCCCGCCGGTGAAGGGTAGCGTGTCGCTGGTGTACATCGGCACGGACAACTACACCGCCGGCATGGCCGCGGGCGAGGCGATGAAGGCGCTACTGCCTGAGGGCGGCAAGGTGGGCATCGGTCGCGGCTCCGACACAGCACTCAACGCGCTGCAGCGCACTGATGGCTTCCTGAAGGCCATCGAGGGCACCAAGATCACCGCCCTGGAGCCGGTGAATGACAAGGAAGACGCCGCCACGGCGCTGCAACTGGCCAACTCCGTCCTCTCGGCCAACCCGGACCTGGCGGGCGCGTTCGGTGTCTACGCCTACAATGGCCCCGCCTGGGCGACCGCGGTGAAGGAGGCGGGCAAGGCCGGCCAGATCAAGATCGTCTGCTTCGACGCCACCACCGACATCATCAACGGCATCCTGGAGGGAGTGATCAACGCGACGGTGGCCCAGCGCGAGTTCGACATGGGCTATAAGTCGGTCCAGATCATCAAGCTCATGGCGGAGAAGGGGGTCGAGGCTGCGCTGAAGGAGATGGGCGCTGTCAATGGCGTGATTGACACTGGCGTGGACGTCATCACCGCTGCGACCTTGAAGGATTACGCCGCGCAGCTCGACAAGAAGGGCATCCCGCACGAGTGGACGATCCCCGAGGGGTGGCAACCGCCAGCAGCAGCGCCGGTCGCCGTCCATCCGGCCCTGGCTGACGGTAAGCTCGTCATCGCCTGGATCCCCAAGGCGCTCAATAACCCGGTGTTCGAGCTGGGCAAAGTAGGCGCTGAGACCAAGGCTAAGGAGCTGACGGAGAAGGGGCCGTACACGGTGGAGATCCTCTACACCGGCTCGGTCGCCTCGGATATGGCCGAGCAGGCGCGGGTGATCGAGGACGTCATCGCTAAGGGTGTGGATGCCATCGGCGTATCGTGCAATGACCCCACCGGTTGCGAGGATCCCATCAACAAGGCGGTGGCGGCAGGCATCACGGTGATGACCTGGGATGCTGACTCGCCCAAGAGCCAGCGCTTCACCTACCTGGGCGTGGATAACTACGAAGGCGGCAAGGCGGCGGCCGAGCTGCTGAAGAAGGCTCTGCCCAACGGCGGCAAGGTGGCGCTCCTGACCGGCGTGCCCGGTGCTTTTAACCTGGAAGAGCGCATGCGCGGCTTTAAGGACGGCATCGCGGGCAGCAACCTGGAGATTGTCACCACCGTGGCCTGCAACGACGACATCAACCTGGGCGTCCAGGTGGTGGAGGAGACGATGCAGGCCCATCCGGACCTGGCGGGGTGGTTCTTCGTCGGGCTATGGCCGCTCTTCGCCGAACGGGGCTCCATGCCGTTGTGGGAGGAGGCCGCCAAGAAAGGCATGCAGACCGTCGCCTTCGACACACTCCCTGTCGAGCTGGAGTACGTGAAAGAGGGGCTGATCTACGGCCTGGTTGGCCAGAAGTATTGGGGCTGGGGCTACGATACGGTGCAGATGATCTACGATCACATCGTCAACGGCAAGCAGTTTGAGTCGTTCACCAACTCCGGCATGGACATCGTCACGGCCAAGAACGTGGATGCCATGAAGGAGGCCTGGGACACGCTGGACTTCACCAAGCCGCTACCGCCGTACGAGTGAGCGGACGGTGATTCAGGAGGGGCGGGGACAATGTCTCCGCCCCTCCTTTATTATCCGTGTAGACAGCCCCTGAAGAGGGGCTTCGCAAACCATAGCCGGCGGCTAGCCGCCGGGTCTTGCTCCCGCCAGATTTTCTGGCTATAATGGCCGGTGAGGTTAATGATTGGGTAGCGACCGAAGAGCGTGCCAGGGAGGTACAGGTTGTCAACTACCACCCGCTAGAAGCGGGTGGCTTGCAGCTAACCCGCAAGAGTCGCCGCGTTCGGCTGGTTGACGGCAGCCCTGCTATCCGAAGATAGCAGCGAGAGCGGACAGGTGCCCGACGCCGAAGGTTTTACCGGCCAAGCGTTTCGTCGGCCGAACCTCTTACCTTCGCTGTTAAGGTACGCAACCGTTTCTCCGCGGTGCGGAGTGCCTTAGGCATAGTATAGCACAAGAGTTTCAGTCTACCAAGAAAGGAGGAAAGGCGGCTTCCTCCACCTGCTCAAGCAGGTGGTTTCCGCCGCCGAAATCTTATGAAACCAACGTTGGCAGTCGAGGCGGTTGAGCCAGCCTGGGAGATTGCCCATCTGTTCCCGCTCCAAGGCACATGGAGCGAAGAAGGATATCTCACCCTGCAAACGAATCACCTGGTTGAATTCTCCCACGGGTATCTTGAAGTGCTACCCATGCCCACCGAAGCTCATCAATTGATCGTGCTTTACCTGTACCGGATCTTGTTGGCCTTTGTCGAAAGTCAGACGTTGGGAGTGGTGCTGGTTGCGCCCCTGCCGGTGCGGCTGTGGGCCGGCAAGTATCGCGAACCCGATGTGATCCTGATGCTGGCCGGGCACGCCGATCGTCGTCATCAGCAATACTGGGAGAGGCCCGACCTGGTTATGGAAGTGGTTTCACCTGATTACCGTCACCATGATCTGGAGACTAAGCGGCGCGAATACGCCCAGGCTGGCATTCCCGAGTATTGGATTGTGGATCCGGACGAGGGGCGGATCACCGTGTTGACGCTGAAGGGGGAAAGGTACACCGTCCACGGGGTATTTGAGCGGGGAATGGTGGCCCAGTCAGCATTGCTGGCGGGATTTGAGGTGGCCGTAGATGAGGTGTGGGCAGCGGCCCGCCAATAAGCGAGAAGATGACCTCTGAAGTGGAGCGTGCCCGGACAGTTGTGCCGCCTAGGAGCCACGCTGTATCACAGCCCGTACTACCTGATGCCCTACCGTCCCGGCATCCCTGCTGTGCTCACCCGCCATGACCTGATCCCGCTGACTTATCGCCTGGCCCATGCTCTCGCCCTGCGGACGGTTGAGGCAGGCATTCTGATTGACCCCCACAAGGAGTTAACATCGCATGAGCATCAACCTGCACTTCACCGAGCAAGACTGGGAGCGCGTTGAGCGCGATTGGACAGCCTGGTGGGCTGGTGAGCTGGATCGCCCACTGGTGATGATCGAAAGTCTGGAACCGCCGTCAGATGTCATTCTGCCTGAGGCCCCCAGCTTTACCAGTAACCTGCCGCTGGAGATGCCCGCCGACGAGGTGATTGACCGCTACCAGGCACATCTGGAGGCCAAGCGCTTCTACGGCGACGCCTTCCCCAAGTGGTGGCCTAACTTTGGCCCCGGCATCGTCGCCGGCTTCCTCGGGGCCCGCGTGCATCCCGTGCCGGAGACCGTCTGGTTCGACCCAGCCGAGCAGGTTTCCATTTCAGACCTGCATCTTGCCTATGATCCTGACAACGTCTGGTGGCGGCGGGTACAGGAACTGACACGCCTGGCGGTGGAGCGCTGGGGGAGCAACGTGGCCGTGGCACACACTGACCTGGGCGGTAACCTTGACATCCTGGCTTCGCTGCGCACCACGCAGCAACTGCTACTCGACCTGTATGATGCCCCGGACGAGGTAGCGCGGCTGGTCGGGGAGATCACCCGACTGTGGATCCGCTACTACGACGAACTTTACGAGATCATTCGGGCAGCCGGTCGTGGAACAACCCCCTGGGCTGCCATCTGGTCACCGGGGCGGTGTTACATGCTCCAGTGCGACTTCTCCTACATGATCTCGCCGGAGATGTTCGAGCGCTTTGTGCTCCCCGACCTGGCCGCCTGTTGCGATACTTTGGACCACGGCTTCTACCACCTGGACGGCGAGGGGGAGATTCCGCACCTGGACATGTTGTTATCACTGGAACGCCTGCGCGGGGTTCAGTGGATCCCTGGCGATGGCGCGCCGCCACCGGAAAAGTGGCTGCCGTTGCTGAAACGCATTCGGGACGGCGGCAAGCTGTGCCAGCTTTACGTCAGCCCCCAGGGGGCCCGCACCATTGTGCGTGAACTGGGTGGACAGGGCTTTGCCCTCGCCATTCAGCAGCAAATGTCCCAGGCGGAGGCAGAGGACTTCCTGCGTGTCCTGGCTGCCGAGGATGCCAGCGCTTGAGGCTTGAATTTTTGACCCATTGCCAGTTTGCCCTGTTGACGAATTTAAGGCAGAATTATCATGGAGAATTTTGCTAAACGGTCTTTTACCTGCCTGTCTTGGCTTTCGGCCCTTAAAAGGTCAACCAATTTCTCTGGAGATTGGAACCACCCCCCAATCGTTAATATGGAAAAGGAGAGGAAAGTTCCCCCGTAAAGTTGATTTGTGGACACCGATGTCCCAGTTTATCTGAAGGAGGTATCTGTGAGCAA
>DAOUAJ010000111.1:0-13408 GCA_034433615.1 Anaerolineae bacterium
CTCAAGGGGCTCGAGCTTTATAAAGAGATGGCCAAGTTTGGACCTCCGGGCATGGAGGCATGGGGTGTGAGCGAGATCCGCTCTGCCTTCCCCAGCACAGGTAACATCGCGATGACCTTCGAATGGGGTGGCATACCTGGCCTGTGCTCAGACCCGGCCTTCGCCCATCCGGATGTCATCGGTGACTGTGGCTCCGCCCCACGGCCTGGCTCGCTGGAGGTATGGGATCGCCAGCAGCAGCAGTGGGTGAAGTTGGACAAGCCCAACACCGCCCCGCTGCTCAACTTCGGTGGCTGGGTGGGCGCCGTCACCAAGACGTCACAGAACCCGGATGCTGCCTACGACTTCATCAAGTTTCTGAACAGTTCAGAGATCAGCTTCCAGGACGTGGTGGTCGGCGATACCGGGTTCAACGTCTACCGCTATAGCCACGTGCGCGATCTGACTCCGTGGGTCAAGGCTGGGTTCGCCGAGCAGGACGCCGAGGACTACCTGGATGCTGTCCGCGCCGACCTGGAGAACCCGAACGTGCTCATTGACCTGCGCATCCCGGGCAAGCCGGAATACGTGGACACCGTGCTCGACCTCCACGTGAGTGCGGCGATCGTGGGCGAGGAGGAGCCGGCGGCTGCGTTGCAGACCATTTACGACGAATGGCAGAAGATCACAGACCGTCTGGGCCGCGACAATCAGAAGGCGCTTTACCGCAAGATGATGGGCATGGATTAGCACGCCCGACCGGCTGAACGTGGGCGAGTGCGGGGTCTTCGGCTGTCGTTCAGTCCGAAGGCTCCGCTTTTACTGTTGCCTTAAGAGCCAGTTTGGGGTAACCAATGTGGATTTCCTCAAGCTGGCTCTGCTACTTTGTGGCGAGGCGAGTCAAACTGAGGAGGGCAGCCGATGGAATATCGCTTCATGGGAAGAACCGGGCTCAAGGTCTCGGAGCTTTGTCTGGGGACGCAGACCTTTGGCTGGGGCGCCGACGAGGCTACAGCTCATGCGCTGGCCGACCGTTTTGTCGAGGCCGGCGGCAACTTCTTCGACACCTCTAACATCTACAACAAGGGCCAGTCAGAGACCATGCTGGGCAACTGGCTCAAGCGCCGCGGCAACCGTTCCCAGTTCGTGATCGCTACCAAGGTCTTCTTCCCGGCTGGGGATGGCCCTAACGACACGGGCCTGTCACGCAAGCACATCTTTGACCAGATTGATGCCAGCCTCCGTCGCCTGCAGACCGATTACGTGGATCTGTACCAGGCGCATTGCTGGGACGCTTCCACGCCACTGGAAGAGACGTTGCGGGCGTTGGATGACCTGGTGCGCGCGGGGAAGGTACGCTACATCGGCGCCTCGAACTACACCCCTTCCCAACTGATGCGGGCGATCATGCTCAGTGAGAGACATGGGTGGGCTCGCTTCGATTGCCTGCAGCCGGAGTATAGCCTGCTGGTGCGCAGCACAGAGTGGGAATTATTGCCCCTTTGCCGCTCCGAAGGGATCGGTGTGATCTGCTGGTCGCCTCTGGCGGGGGGCTGGCTGACCGGCAAGTACCGGCGCGGCGAACCACCTCCGCCGGACAGCCGCGTGGGCCGGGCGGATCGTTGGGATGACCTGCCGGAGCAGCGCGAGAGCGAGCGCACCTGGCGCATCGTGGATACCCTGATGGAGATCGGCCAGGCGCGAGGCAAGACGCCGGCCCAGGTGGCCCTCAACTGGCTGCTACAACAGCCCGGTGTCACCGCGCCGATCATGGGCGCCCGCACCCTGGCGCAACTGGAAGAGAATCTGGGCAGTGTGGGTTGGACGCTCTCTGCCGACGAGATGGCCAGACTCGATGCCGCCAGCCAACTTCCCCTCCCCTCTCCGTACAGTTTCATCACCAGGTACACGCGGAGACGAGGGTGAGAGAGACCAGACCCGAGGGGTCTCGAAAAGACCCCTCGGGTCTGGGGGGTCTGTACCGTTTGACAATCCTGCGACTCTGTGCTACACTTTGTTTTGGTTCAACGAGACGATCCGATGAATTTCTTAGCCGTTCGCAATATGCACCATCACCATGAGGCCGGGTGAGCGCAACCGATCGTTGGCGCTCTGGTTTCGCTTGCCCCAAAAGACTAGTTGATTCAACTAGTCTTTTTTGTTTCTATAAGGGCTATCAGCGATCAGCGATCATTGGGTAACGAACTGAAAGCTGGTAGCTGACGGCTGATCGCTGATGAGGACGGTCAACCGGAGGTGACAGAATGGTGGCGAAGGATTTGCTTCGTGTCTTCGATGACGTAGCCGAGGCCCAACGCACGATTCTGCGGCGCATACCGTGGGCCGACCAGGAGATCCCGGAGAGCGTGCGCGCCAGCATCCGCCGCTTCTTCGGCGAGGACTTGACGCCTGATCAGGCCGTGGCCTGCGTGCTGGACGATGTGCGCCGCCGGGGGGATGTGGCTGTGCGCGAGTGGACAGAGCGCATTGACGGGGTCACTTTGGATGTGATCAAAGTGCCGCCTTCCGAGTGGGCGGCGGCGGCGACACGTATTGACCAGGAGCTACTGGATGCGTTGTACATGGCTGCGGAACGGATCGAGACGTTTCACCGCCAGCAACCCTGTGGCTCGTGGATAGACTTTGGCCCCCACGGCGCATTGGGCCAGTTGATGCGGCCGCTGGACGCGGTCGGCTGCTACGTGCCTGGCGGCATGGCGCCGCTTCCCTCATCGCTGCTGATGGCTGTCATTCCGGCGCAGGTAGCTGGCGTACCCTGGGTGTCGGTAGCTGCTCCGCCTGAACGGGCTACCGGCCGCGTGGCTGACGTCACCCTGGCCGCAGCGCATGTGGCTGGTGTGGAAGCGCTCTATGCCATCGGCGGTGCTCAGGCTATCGGCGCGCTGGCCTTCGGCACGGAGAGCGTGCGCCGGGTGAATAAGATCGTCGGCCCCGGCGGGCTGTTCGTCACCCTGGCCAAACGACAGGTCTACGGCGTGGTGGGGATTGACGGACTATATGGCCCGACCGAGACGGTGGTGATTGCCGACGAGTCGGCTGATCCGGCGCTGGCAGCCGCTGACCTGCTGGCGCAAGCCGAACACGACGTGCTGGCCACGGCCATCCTGCTCACCCCGTCGCGCGCCCTGGCCGAGCGTGTGCAGGCTGAGGTAGCGCTCCAGGTGGAGATGCTGAGCCGGGCAGATATCATCGGCCAATCGCTGGCAGGGCGGGGGGGCATTGTGCTCACGGCTGATCTGGAGCAGGCAGTGGCGCTGGCCAATGAGTTCGCCCCGGAACATTTGTGTCTGCTGGTGCGTGATCCGTGGCGGTGGGTAGGGGAAGTGCGCAACGCTGGCGGCATCTTCCTGGGCGAGGCCTCCTATGAGGTGTTGGGCGACTACGTGGCCGGCCCCAGCCACGTTATGCCCACCCAGGGGACGGCCCACTTCTCCTCGCCCTTGAGCGTAGCCGATTTCGTCAAGCGCATCTCGCTGGTGGCGCTGGACGATAAGACGGGCGCGATGTTGGGACAGTCGGCGGCTCGCCTGGCTGATGCGGAGGGGCTGACAGCGCACGCGGCGGCGGCACGGCGACGAGCAGCACTGGGATTTTAGATTTCGGATTTGCGATTTCGGATTGCGGATTTTGGATAGCCAGGGATGCGCACCTGCTACGTGCTACCTGCTAGGTGAGCAGACCATCATGTAGCAGGCAGCAAGTAGTACATCTTGCGAGAGACCCGTATGACGCGAGAGATCACGTACATCAAGTCACCCGTGGCGCCGGTGGAGGTGGAGCGGTTGGTGCGGCCTGAGTTCGCGGCGATGGAGCCGTATACGCCGATCGTGCCGTTCGAGGTGCTCAGCCAGCGGTTGGGGTTGCCGCCGGAGGCCATCGTCAAGCTGGACGCCAATGAGAACCACTACGGCCCCTCGCCGCGAGCGGTGGAGGCGTTGGCCCGTTATCGCTATTTTCACATTTATCCCGATCCTGAGCAGCATGCGCTGCGGGAGGCGCTCAGCGCGTACCTGGGCATGCCCAAGGCGATGATCATGGCCGGGGCCGGCGCCGATGAGCTGATTGACCTCATCATGCGGCTGTTCATCGGGCCTGGCGACGGGGTGATCAACTGCCCGCCGACGTTCGGGATGTACGAGTTCGATGCCTCGTTGCAGGGCGGTCGGGTGATCACCGTGCCCAGGTGCGACGATTTCAGGGTGGATGTGGATGCTATCGAAGCGGTTGTCAGGAAAGCGGTCCGGGGGGCTGCTGATGTGCGCCTTAAGCTCCTTTTCCTCACCTCGCCGAACAACCCGGATGGCTCGCTGCTGCCTGAGAGCGCCTTGCGCCGCCTGCTCCGCCTGCCCATCGTGGTCGTACTGGACGAGGCGTATGTCGAATTTGCCGGTCGTAGCGTGATCCGGTGGGTACGGGACTATCCCAACCTGATCGTGTTGCGCACGTTCAGCAAATGGGCGGGGCTGGCAGGGTTGCGGGTTGGCTACGGGGTCTTCCCGGAGAACATCATCCGTCATCTGTGGAAGATCAAGCAGCCGTACAACATCAACGTAGCGGCTTCCGTGGCGGCCATCGCCAGCCTGGAGGACGCCGATTATCTGCGGGCTAATGTGGCGAAGATCGTGGCGGAGCGCGAGCGGCTGATGCGAGTGCTGGCCAGCTTTGCCTTTCTGCGACCCTATCCCAGCCAGGCTAACTTCATCCTGTGCCGGGTGATCGGGCGGGAAGCCCATGAGTTAAAGGCCGCGCTGGAGGCGCGCGGGGTACTGGTGCGCTTCTATAGCAAACCGGGGTTGACCGACTGCATACGCGTCAGCGTGGGCAAGCCGGAGCAGACGGAACAGTTGGCGGAGGCGCTGAAGTACGTAGAGCGGAAAGCGTAGAGCGGGGAAGCGTGGTGCGTGCTCTGTTGAGCCGGCAACCCACGCAACACGCACCACATTCGGGAGGAAGGAGGCAAGTTGTGGAACGCGTGGCGCACGTTCAACGGCGAACGCACGAGACCGAGATCGAACTGACCTTGAACCTGGACGGGGTAGGGCAGCATCGCTGCCAGACCGGGATCGGTTTTCTCGATCACATGTTGGCTCATGTGGCAGTGCACGGGCTGTTCGATCTGGAGGTGACGGCTCGCGGCGACCTGGAGGTGGACGAGCATCATACCGTAGAGGACGTGGCTATCGTGTTAGGACAGGCGCTGGATCGGACCCTGGGGGATCGGAAGGGGATCGTGCGCATGGGGCATGCCTACGCGCCGATGGACGAGGCGCTGGCCTTCGTGGCGGTTGACTTGAGCGGGCGGCCCTACGCCGTGGTTGACGCAGCCTGGCACACACCAGCTATTGGCCGCATGGGCACATCGCTCATCGCGCACTTCCTGGAGACGCTGGCGGTGCACGCTCGCATGAACTTGCACGCCCGCGTGCTGTACGGCCGGGACGATCACCACCAGGCTGAGGCGTTGTTCAAAGCATTGGGGCGGGCGCTGGACCAGGCAGCCGCGCGGGAGCCGCGACGGGGGGATGTGCCATCTACAAAGGGAACACTGACGGCATAAGTCAGGCCTCGGCGCTGTCCGGGTGTAGATGAAAGGCAGCCAGGGCTGTACCACCGGTCAGGAAAAAGTATTGGCTGGTGTTAGTGGCGAAGAAGCGTGCGAGAAAGTCGGCCTGCAGGGGTGTGAGCCACTCGTTAGTCATGGCATGCCCACCGATCCAGGGCATAAGCTCACAATTCTCGATCCTGGGGGCGGCGGAAGTGTAGCAATTCAAAGTTCTGGCGGATGTCGGCCACTGTGAGATAACGCCAGATGTCGTCCCATTTGGCGTATTCCAGGATGCGGCGGTGCTGATAGTGAATAGTGATGCCAAAAGTGCCGGTCACCTGGAGGGTCATGTGCGTATGATCGTGATTATGGATTACAAAATTGGCAATGTGCGCAGCGTGCAGAAGGCGCTGGAGCGGGCGGCAATAGAGGCATCGCAGGCGGAGGGAAGTGTCCCCCAGGCAGTGGTCCTGACCGCAGACCCGGCCGTCATCGCTGCGGCCGAGGGGTTGGTGTTGCCGGGAGTGGGGGCCTTCGGCCAGTGCATCACCAACTTCCGCAGCGCCGGCTTCGAGCCGCTGGTACGCGATGCCATCGCTCAGGGCAAGCCGCTGCTGGGCATCTGTGTGGGCATGCAAATGTTGTTCGACGCCAGCGAGGAGATGGGGGAATGGCCGGGGTTGGGGGTCCTGCCCGGCCGGGTGCGGCGCTTCGATCCCAGCCCACAGCGTCTGCGGGTTCCCCAGATCGGCTGGAACCAGTTGCACCATGACGGCAACAACCCCCTGTTGCGCGGCGTGCCAGACAGGGCCTATGCCTACTTCGTGCACTCGTATTTCTGCGACGCAGCCGAGCCAGGCGACGTGATCGCTACGACGGACTATGGGATCGAATACCCTTCGGTGGTGGGACGGGGCCGGGTATGGGGCATCCAGTGCCATCCGGAGAAGTCGCAGGCGGTGGGACTGGCAATTCTACGCAATTTTGTGCGGATTGTTGGCGGAAGGCAACGAGGCAATAAGTAACGAGGCAACAAGGCAACCAGGGGCACCCCTGCCTCGTTACTTGTTGCCTTGTTGCTCACTGATTCGAGGTGGCAGCGTGATCGTTTTTCCTGCGATTGACTTACGGCGGGGGCGCGTGGTACGGTTGCGCCAGGGTGATCCCCATGCTGAGACGACATTTAGCGACGACCCGGCGGCGATGGCCCGACACTGGGCGGGGCTGGGCGCGGAATGGCTGCACGTAGTGAACCTGGACGGCGCTTTGGGATCCGGCGACGCAGCCATCAACCTGCAATGCCTGGCCGAGATCCGGCAGACCGTGGCGATCCCGATTCAGTTCGGCGGCGGGCTGCGCACACTGGCCGACATTGAACTGGCGCTGCAACTGGGAGCGACGCGAGTCGTTCTGGGCACGGCGGCGGTGCGTCAGCCGGACCTGGTGGCTCAGGCCATCGAACGATTCGGCGCGGAGCGGATCGTGGTCGGGATTGACGCCCGCGATGGGCGCGTGGCAGTGCACGGCTGGCGGGACCTGTCCGAGGTGGATGCTATCGAGCTGGCCCGCCGGATGGCCGGGTTGAGGGTGGTGCGCCTCGTCTACACTGACATTCGTCGCGATGGGATGCTCTCCGGTGTGAACGCCCGGGCCACGGCGGAGCTGGCCACCGCTGCGCGGGTCAAAGTGATCGCCTCTGGCGGTGTGCGGGACCTGCGCGACATACAGGCGCTTAAATCGTTCGAACACGAGGGGATCGAAGGGGTCATCACCGGCCAGGCCATCTACACCGGCACGCTGGACCTGGCAGCCGCCATCTCCCTGGCCAGTGAGCCCTTGTAATGAACCGCATTCAGTGTTATCCTGGCGGTCAGGGGTGGTCTGGAGCTTTCAAGGGTAGGTTTTTTGTTAGCGTGCTAACGCCCGGCCCAGCAGGCGCAGGGGGAGGTTTGTGAGGGGTTCCCCCCTCCAAAGAACCCCTGCTTGAGCCCTTAACCTGCCCTTGCTCGGCTCCAGCAGGAGGCCAAGGCTGAGAAAAGGCAGGTCAAAGGCTTTAATGTGTGGAGGGATAGATAAGACCATGTTAGCCAAGCGCATCATCCCCTGCCTGGACGTCAAGGACGGCCGGGTGGTCAAAGGGGTCAATTTTCTGAACCTGCGCGACGCGGGCGATCCCGTGGAGCAGGCGCAGGTGTACGACGCGGAAGGGGCCGACGAGCTGGTGTTTCTGGACATCACCGCCTCGCACGAGCGGCGCGACATCGTGATAGACATGGTGCAGCGGGTGGCCGACACCGTGTTCATCCCGTTCACAGTAGGCGGTGGTATCCGCACGGTGGAGGATATGTCGGCATTGCTGCACGCCGGGGCGGACAAGGTGAGTATCAACTCGGCCGCGCTGCGCAACCCTGATCTGATCGGTGAAGGGGCAGAACGGTTTGGCTCCCAGTGCATCGTGGTTGCTATTGACGCCCGCAAGGAGCCCGACGGGCACTGGCAGGTGTACATCAACGGCGGGCGCATCCCCTTCGGGCGGGACGCCATTGAGTGGGCGAAGGAGGCAGAGGCTCGCGGCGCGGGGGAGATCCTGCTCACCAGCATGGACACCGACGGCACCAAGGCCGGGTACGACATCCCGCTGACCCGTGCCATCGCCCAGGCGGTGTCCATCCCCGTCGTCGCATCTGGCGGAGCGGGGGCGTTGTCGCATTTCTACGACGTACTGACGATAGGCGGAGCGGAGGCGGCCCTGGCAGCGTCGCTGTTCCACTATCGGGAGCTGAGCATTGCTCAGGTGAAGCGTTATCTGGCCGAGCGGGGCGTGCCGGTGCGGATAGCTTTCAGCGATTAGCGATCAGCAGTCAGCAGGTAAACTGAAAGCTGGCCGCTGGAATGGTGAGGTAGTGGGATGGCAGACGTGAGTGAGGTGCGGTTTGACGAGCGCGGGCTGGTGCCGGCCATCGTGCAGGATGCCCGCACTGGCCAGGTGTTGATGCTGGCGTACATGAACGCTGAGTCGTTGCGATTGACGTTAGAGAGTGGCGAGACGTGGTTCTGGAGCCGCAGCCGCGCGGAGCTGTGGCACAAGGGCGCTACGTCGGGTAATGTGCAACGGGTGGTGAGCGTTCACCTGGATTGCGATGGCGATACGATCCTGGTACAGGTAGAGCCGGCTGGGCCGGCGTGCCATACCGGAGCGCGTTCGTGTTTCTTCCGAACGTTGACAACCTTATCTTGCCAGAACACGGCACCGCATGGATGATAGTGCCTGGACATGCCGCCCAGGCCGCGCGATTCATCTGCCGCCATTTGCCAAAGGCGCTGTTGAGACGAATCTCGAATCGAGAACAAGCTGACTTGCGTCCAGCGTTTAATGTAGCTATACTCAGTCCATCACGATTTCGGCTCAAAGCTCCGTCCCTGGGGCGTCCATCGAACGCCCGGGGACGGGCTTGGGAGTGAAACTGTGATGTACTGATACTGGGCACA
The DNA here is from genome assembly GCA_034433615.1 of Anaerolineae bacterium. GTDB lineage: Bacteria > Chloroflexota > Anaerolineae > DUEN01 > DUEN01 > DAOUAJ01. The sequence continues at coordinate 9,035 of DAOUAJ010000111.1, forward strand.
TCGTGATGGAGTTAATCCCAGTGGTTGTATCCCCCACACCAATGCAGTTTGACGATAAAAGTTATGGAAAGGAACCGGAAATGATCACAAAACAGCCATTTGGTCGTACAGGACACATGAGCACACGTGTCATCTTTGGGGCGGCAGCGCTTGGCAATGTCACGCAGGAGGAAGCGGATCGCACGTTGGAATTGCTGTTGAAGTACGGGATCAACCACATTGACACGGCTGCCAGTTACGGCGATGCGGAGCTTCGCATCGGGCCGTGGATGGCGCATCATCGTAAGGATTTTTTCCTGGCTACGAAGACAGGAGAGCGCACCCGTGAGAAGGCCTGGACCGAGATCCATCGCTCATTGGAGCGAATGCGGGTAGATCAGATTGATCTGATTCAGATCCACAGCCTGTCAGATCCGCAAGAGTGGGAGACGGCGCTGGGGCCGGGGGGCGCGTTGGAAGCCATGATTGAGGCGCGCGAACAAGGGTTGGTGCGCTTCATCGGTGTGACGGGCCACGGTGTGACGATCCCCGCCATGCACAAGCGTGCCCTGGAGCGGTTCGACTTCGATGCGGTGTTGCTGCCCTATAACTATCTGATGATGCAGAATCCTCAGTACGCGGCCGATTTCGAAGCCCTGCTGGCTCTGTGCCGGGAGCGCAACGTGGCGGTGCAGACGATCAAATCTATCACTCGCGGCCCGTATGATGCCTATGGTGGGGCTCGCACGCACAACACCTGGTACAAGCCGTTGGAGGATCAAGCGGATGTTGACAAGGCGGTACACTGGGTGCTGAGCCGACCGGGTATCTTCCTGAACTCAGTGGGCGATATTCATGTGCTGCCTAAGGTGCTGGACGCGGCCAGCCGCTTCACCGGGCAACAGCCCACAGATGAGGCCATGCGGGCTCTCGTGACAGAGCGAGAGATGGCGCCACTGTTTGTGTAATCAGAGCATCAAGGAGGAAGCCACCGTGAGAACAGTTAAAATAGAAGAACTGAGCGTCGAGAAGTTCCTGCCATTCGGCTTCTATGCGAATCTGATCAACCCTGACGCTGAAAAGATGGGAGCGATGCCTATCGAGTTCTTCAGAGACATGGTGCAACAGGACCTCGGGACAGCCTCCATTGCCTCTTTCTCAACCTGCCGGGTCGAGAAGAGGCCCCTGGTGATTGATGTCACCGAATATCACACAGCGACTGAGGAGGCCCTCCTGCCGCTTGATCATGACGTTCTGATCCATGTTGGCCCTGCTACCCCTCCTGGTGCTGGTGTTCCGCTGGAGAAGCTCAGAGTCTTTCGGGTGCCGAAAGGAACAGTGGTTGTCCTCCGCCCAGGGGTCTGGCATCATGCGCCATTCACCGTCAACGACGATCCTGCCAACGTTCTGGTTGTGCTTCCTGAGCGGACTTATGCCAACGACTGCAAAGTCTTTACGCTGGAGGAGGCGGACAGGATCAGAATCGAAGTGTGATGGATAACTTGGACCGCGATCTCGTCATCAGGCGACGCTTCTCTCTCAGGGTCCTGTTCTCGCTTGCAGCAGGCCTGCTGACCCTGCTAGTGCTTGTCGCCTGCTCATCGTCTCCATCAGCCTCCCCTGCCCCTCCATCGGGATCGGGGGCGTGGCCTACTCGCCCACCGCCGAGACCTCTACCGCCGACGGCCCCACCGCCTGTGGTCGTCACGCCCACCCCAGTGCCGGTGACGTGGGCTCTGTCACCAGACCTGCCTGAGGGGTATGTCACCCCCTTGCTGACCACGCTGAGCCAGATGGCGGTGTTGCCCATGGAGGGTGGGGAGCGACCCTTGCAAATGGCAAGCCAGGGGGAAAACGCCAGCGCGCGGTTGGTGCTGGCCCCACTGTCCTCAACACAATACCCGATCACCGAGCGGTTTTACGCCGTCGTGGTCCCCTTCGCCACCGTCACCGATGACGTTAGCCTGGCTGAAGTGCAGGCTCGCTGGCAGGGAGCCGGCGCAGGGCCGCTCTATGTGACGGAGGAGGCCGCGACCGATCTGCCGGCGGTGCTGGGCCAGCGCACCGCGACGCTGGTCCCAGCCGGGCAATTGCTGACCCGGCTGGTAAGCGAACCTAGCGCGCTGGGGTTGCTCCCCTTTGATCAGCTCGATCCGCGCTTCAAGGTGTTGACCGTGGACGGTGTCAACGTGCTCAGTAATCAACTGAGCCTGCGAGATCCTTTAGAGCTGGAGCCGGGTGGTTACCCCCTGGCAGTGGCGCTAACAGCAGAAGGGCCGGATGCGGCGTCGCTGGCGACTCGCTTGCGGGGTGTCATTCAGCCTGTGACTAATCGGGACGCCAGCCGGTTAACCACCCTGATCATGACTGGCGTGACGGCGATGGCCCGCGGCACTGCCGAAAAAATGGAACAGAAAGGTTACACCTATCCGGCGGAGCTCATCTCCGCCACGCTGAAGGCCGCCGACATCACCCACGTCAGCAACGAAGTCCCGTTCATCGAAGGGTGCGTTGTTAACAACACCTACATGAACCTCACCCTGTGCAGTGACTACCCGTATTGGGCCACGTTAGAGGCCATCGGCACCGACATCGTCGGCCTCAGCGGTAATCATGTTAACGACTTCGGTCGGGAGGGGGCGCGCGAGTCGCTCAAGTTCTATCGCGACCGTCACATCCCTATCTACGGCAGTGGTTTGAACGTTGAAGAAGCGTGTGCACCGCTGTTCTGGGAGCACAACGGCAATACCTTCGCCTTCCTCGCCACACTGGCCTTTGAACCGCAGAACGCCTGGGCTACTGATACTGAGCCGGGGGCGTGCTATTTCTACGATAACTATGACTGGATCGTGGCGACGATCCAGGACCTCAGCCAGAAGGTGGACATCGTCTCAGTGGAATTGCAATACCTGGAGACGTACAATCCCTTCCCCACACCGCAGCAGGTAGAAGAATTTCGAGCGTTGCGGGCGGCCGGCGCTGACATCGTCACCGGTGTGCAAAGCCACGTGCCTCAGGCGATGGAACCTTACGGCGCTGATGATCCTGGTGGCCCCGGTATCATCGTCTATGGCTTGGGCAATCTGTTCTTTGACCAGATGTGGAGCTGGGAGACCCGCACCGAGTTGATGGCCCGTCACGTCATCTACCAGGGCAGGTTGATCAGCACGGAGATTCTGACGGCAGTTCTGGAGGATTTCGCCCAGCCGCGCTGGGCCACGCCGGAGGAACGAGCCGAGATCCTCAACCGCATCTTTGCCGCCGCACCTGATCGGCCGTGATAAGTGTCTATCCGATCACGGCCGTCGGGTCAAACGGCTGGCCAGCCACAAAGCGGCCATGCCCGGGCTTGCCCAGAAACTGACCATCGCGGTAAATGACCTGCCCGCGCAAAAGGGTGACCGCTACGCGCCCATGAATCCTCTGACCGGCATAGGGGGTATAACAGCCAGGGGCACCGTGCAGATCCTCGTCTCGCAGAGCGTGCTCCCCTCTTGGGTCATAGATAACCACGTCAGCGTCGGAGCCAGATCGCAAAACCCCTTTCTGAGGGTAGAGGCCGAACGCCCGCGCCGGGTTTGCCGCCAGCACGCGCGTCAACTGGACGATCGAGACCTCCCCGGTGGCGACGAACCGGCTGTACAACACCCCGAGCGAGGTCTCAACGCCAGGGAGGCCGTTAGGTGCATCGTGGAAAGAGGTAGCCTGTCGCTTCTGGGCCCGGGTAAAGCCACAGTGATCGGTGCCGATAACCTGGATCTCGCCAGCTTTGAACCTTTCGCACAGCGAAGCAACAGTGGCGGCGGGTCGGATCGGGGGCGAGCAGATGAACTCCTCCGGGTGTGGACCGACGAAGACCGAGTCGTCCAATACCAGATACTGGGGACAGCTCTCGGCAATAACTGGCTCACCTCGCTGGCGGGCGGCTGTGGTCAGCGCTACCGCCTCCGGCGTCGTGAGGTGCACGAAATAGACGGCGCTTCCTGCTGCTTGAGCCAGGAAGATGAGTCGGTTCACCGCCTCTACCTCCGCCAACGCCGGTCGGCTCTGACCGTGGCAGGTGGGGGAAGTGCGTCCCTGCCTGGTGAGCAGCGCCTTCGTCCCTTCCACCATCGCGTCGTTCTCGGCGTGTACGGTTACTAACAGCCCAATGTCCCGACTCCGCTTCAGGAGCTGGAAGATCGCCCAGTCATCAGAGTAGAGTCCGGCGCCCCGGTAGGTGGTGAACACCTTGACACTAGGGATGCCCATCTGCACGATGTCGGGCAGCTCCTCCATCTGGCCGTGCTCCAGGTCTGCTACGACGGCATGGAGGCTGTAATCAATGCAGACTTGCCCGTCTGCCTGGGTGCGTCGCTGCTGGATAGCTTCCACCAGCGAGGCCTCACGCGGCTG
>DAOUAJ010000112.1:0-3122 GCA_034433615.1 Anaerolineae bacterium
ACTCCCATTTTCAGAAAGCCCTATCTGCCAACATGAGCCAACAACGCTACGATTAGACAGGCTATCCGCGATCTTATGGTATAATTGGTCCCTACTACAACTCTGGTTTCAACGGCAATCTTTGCGAACTCATCAGAGGGTCACTTGAACCCAATCCAGGCGTTGATCCTGGGCATCCTCCAGGGTGCCACCGAGTTTCTTCCCATCTCCAGCTCCGCCCACCTGGTGCTGGTGCCCTGGCTGCTTGACTGGCGGCCACCCGGCCTGCCATTCGACACGATGGTGCACTGGGGCACACTGGTGGCGGTGGTCATCTTCTTCTGGCGGGACCTGCTGCGCCTGATCGCGGCGGGGGCGCGCAGCCTGGTCCATCGCTCCCTGGCCGACCCTGAGGCCCGGCTGGCCTGGGGGATCGTCGCCGGCACGTTGCCAGCCGCGGCTCTGGGCTACCTGTTCGAGGATCAGTTCGAGGCGTTGTTCCTAAACCCGCGTGCCGTCGGTGGATTCCTGCTGGTCACTGCCCTGTTGCTTTTCATATCCGAGCGCTGGAGCCAACAGCGGCGTGAATTGCAAGAGGTGAACCTGATGGACGCACTGCTCATCGGCCTGGCGCAGGCCATTGCCATCGCGCCAGGCATCTCGCGCTCTGGCGCGACCATCGCCGCCGGGCTGGGCCGCGGCCTGCGCCGCGAGACGGCCGCCCGCTTCAGTTTTCTACTTTCGATCCCGGCCATCCTGGGGGCCGGATTGTTGCAAGGGGTCAAATTGGCCATAAGCGACGCGCCCGGCAATGGGGTAATGCTCCTGGTCATCGGCTTCCTGGCTGCGACCGTCACAGGTTACCTTTGCATCCGTTTCTTGCTCAGCTTCCTGCAGCGCGGGCGGCTGTACATCTTCGCCGCGTACTGTGCGCTGGCTGGGCTGAGCGGACTGGTGCTGTCGTTCGTGCGAGGCTGACGGTGCGTGGTAGTGGGCTGGAACCGGGCGACAGAGGACGAAAGACGAAGGACAAAAGACGAAGGACGGAGAAATGGCTTTCGTCGCTCGTCCTTCGTCGTTGGTCAGCGGTTGCCCTCGCCTGGGTCCTGGTCGCATTGGTGACCGCCTGCGTCACAGCGATCTCGCCTACGCCGTCCATTTTGCGCATCGCCGGCTCTACCAGCATGGAGCCGCTCCTGCGCGATCTGGCGCAAGCCTTCAGTTCCCAGCATCCAGACGTCAGTCTAGACATCCAGGGCGGCGATACAGCGCTGGGCTTGGAGCTACTGACCAGAGGTGAAGTAGACATGGCCGCCGCCTCCTGGTTGCCCACCGATATGCCAACGCACCAGGTCGCGACCCCCATCGCCTGGGACGGGCTGGCCATCATCGTCCACCCCGACAACCCGCTGGAGGAGCTGACTTTGCTCCAGTTGCGCCAGCTCTTCGCCGGTTGGGCCTCTCGCTGGCAGGATGTGGGAGCGCCTGTCGTTGAGGAAGAAGGCGTTCTAACCATCCAGATGCTCAGCCGGGAGGACGGTTCAGGGACGCGCGCCGTGTTTGAGCAACAAGTGATGGGAGGTGAGCGGGTGACCTTCGCCGCGCGGGTCATGCCCACCAGCCAGGCTGTAGTGGACTACGTGGCCGATCATCCGAACGCTATCGGCTACGTGTCCATGGCCTTGGCGGACTCTCGCGTTAAAGTACTGCGGGTCGAGGGATTGGCACCGGGCCCGGAGACAGTGCGTCGGGGCTACCACCTGGCCCGCCCCTTCTACCTGGTCACGCGCGGCCGGCCGACGGGGTACAGCCGGACGTTTATAGACTTCGTGCTCAGCCCGGCTGGCCAATCTATCGTCGGCGAGCGTTACGGCCGGATCCGGTAAGCGTGGTGCAAAAACGTGACCCAGAGAGGAGCACCATGCCGTTTCGATTGGCTTGCCTGTTGGCTCCACAGCGCAGCACGCAATACGCCGATCTGGTAGCCCATCTGGCGCTGCCTGAGTTGCAGATCAGCCCGCTAGGCCCGCTCATCGAGCATGCCGAACAGTGGCAAATCAGCGGCCTGCCCTTCGTGGTGCTCACCTTGCGCGCCGCCCTCGATGAGGCCCATCTGGCCTGCCTGGGTGAATTGGCTATGACCAGTGGTTACTTCTGGCTGGAGGAATCCGTCGCCGGCCAGGCCGGGCCATGGCTCCACCCCATCGAGATGCCCCACCCCGTTGGCCTTCCTAGCACGTTGCTGTACACGCGTCGCTACAAAGGCAAGACCAACGAGGATCTGACCCGCTTTCTGCTCAACGCCGCCCGCTTTGCCTCGAATTTCGCTCAGACGGCTGGCCCGCTGGATGTGCTTGACCCCTTGTGCGGCGGCGGGACAACCCTCTTCGCTGCGCTGGTAGCCGGGCACAATGCCTATGGAATTGACGAGGCTCGCCATGACGTGGAATCCACCGCCACTTTCCTGCACAACTTCCTGACCGAGGCCGGCATCACTCATGAGGTGCGAGAGGAGCGGCTGCGCAACCTGGGGCACCGTTGGACGTTCACCATTCAAAGGCCAACAGGGAGATTGATCTGCGGGCTGGCTCACGGCGACACAGCCGACGCGCCGGTCCTGTTTCCCGGCCTGCATCCGCACCTGATTGTGGGTGACTTGCCTTACGGCATTCAGCACAGGGGGGCGGTATTGGAGTTGCTCACCTCCGGGTTGTTGGCCTGGGCGCCCATGCTGCGTTCGGGCGGTGGGTTGTGCCTGGCGTGGGACGCCACCCGTTTGCCTCGGGCGGAAGTGCTGGCCGCGGCCGGCCAGGCTGCGCCGGAGCTACAACTCCTGGACGGCGCGCCCTGGAACAGCCTGGGGCACACGGTGGATCGCATCATCAAGCAGCGCGACGTGCTGGTCGCCCGCCGTCGGAGTTAGTGGGACGGCAGGCCATGGGATCGTACCGCCTGGCTGAAATCCCCAGAAAAACGGTCAGCCGTTAGCGGTTAGCTGTCAGCTTTTAGCCCATGGTCTTCTGAGAGGCGAAGACCACAAGTGCGGGCCACAAGCAGCCGTCAGCCTCCAGCCAGAGTGGCTAATTGCTGATCGCTAATCGCTAATCGCTGATCGCTGACTGCTATTTTCAGGAGGTCACTCA
>DAOUAJ010000113.1:0-7672 GCA_034433615.1 Anaerolineae bacterium
GTCAAGGGGCCGAGACCCGAAGGGTTTTCTGAAACCCTTCGGGTCTCGGCTGCGCTGATCAGTCATGCCGGCACCTCACCGACCAAGATGTTGCTTGAGCCAGGCGGCCATGTCAGGCCGCAGTTCGGGGGGAGGCACGGGGCGCTGATAGTTGATACGCCAATCATAGCCCGCGCGAGTGTAGACGGATTGAATAGCAGCATTCAGCTCCAGCGCCACGTCAGGGTCGGGGGGGAGCAGAGGGATCGGCAGCACGGGCAGGGGCTCGTTAAGGGCCACTGGCCAAATCTCCGAGATGCGCCCCTCGTTCCCGGCCCGATAACGGTTAACCAGCAGGATGTAATCGGCATCCAGCGGCGGGTCATTCACTTCCCGACCCGGCCGCTCGCCGCCGCGCAGCAGGTCAATCTCGACCAAGTGGACAGGTGAGTGCAGAAGATGGGAGCGTTTACTGCGATATTCTTCCAGGCCTTCCCCTGGCCGCTTGTTGTAGGGGGATAAAATCTCTATGGAGGTCACGAGCTCGTCAGTTTCGGTCAGGTACACGCGCACGGCGCGCAGCCTGGCTTGGCTGATCACCGCCAACCGCTGCACCGGTGCGGGTGGGATCGCCACAGCCGTCGCCGCTAGCCCTCTCTGGGGAAGCTCAAGTTCCGGACGCTCGTAGACACCGACATCTGGATAGAACGCGCGCGGCGCGGCGATGCTTACCCCTTCAAAGATCGTGTGCACGTCCACATCAGCGTAATACTTGGGGCCAATGCATGCGTTCAACCGGGCCTTTAATTCATCCGCCAAAGAATGATGGAAGCCCGGCCAGATGCTACTATCCTCAATATAGGGATCCATGCCTGGAAAGGGAGATGCCATGGGAACCTCTTGCAGGCAAAAGAGAAAGCGGTCTCATTGCTCTTGCGAATCTATCGGCTTACTTGGGCCCAGACCCGAAGGGTTTTCCGAAACCCTTCGGGTCTCGCTCCAGCCCGGACGGCGTTAACAGCAGATCAATGTCCTCCGTCAGTCGTGGGTACCCGTGCTCGGCAAGGGCGAGTCCTCCTAACAGAGTGTAGGGGATTCCCTCCGCGTTTAATCGTTGCGCCAGCCGGCGTAACGTGCTGTGCAATTGCCCTTCACTGGCAAAATAAGCGCTCGCTTCGCGGAACATCTGGTCCCCTCCCTGCCGCAGCAGATGTTCGTAGATCAATTCTTGCCCTCCTGCCACTTACCCCCCGATCCTATCGAACCAGTAATACCGGGCACTCGGTTTCGTTCAACAAGGCCAGGGATGCCTCATCCTGCAAGAATACACTCCTGGCGGGCAACACCAACACACCTCCTCCCTCTGCCCGCACGATTTGAGCCAACGCGGGTGCATCGGCCCTCGATAGCCAACGATAACGCACGTCCAACTCTCGCCGTTGCAGCCATTCAGCGATTTGGCTCTGGAGGTTCTGGGCTGTCTCAAGAGAGTCGGCCAGGATAAAGACGGCCAGGTAACTGCCCTTTCTGCTAATGCCTGTCCGGGGGATGGGCCATGCTCCAGCCTGAGCGCCGGGGCGGGCAATCTGCACAGCCGCAGCCAGTGCCTTGCGAGCCACCGCCGAACCGTCATACACGACCAGTACCGGCCCTCGCAGACGAGCGCCCTGCCGCAAGACCAGGGCTGGACCGGATGTTTGTGAGAGGACCGCGCGGGCAGTGGATCCCAGCCGCCTTTGTCCGGTCAGCGACCACCCTGCTTTCCCCATGCTGACCAGATCTGCTTCCGCCGCGGCCGCCAGCACCTCTGATGTCACCGGGCCGCGCGTGACGCGAAAAGACCAGCGTACCTGCACCCGTTCCGCCGTTGCGGCCAGCGCCTGACGCGCCCGACCGGCCTGTGCTCGCAACTCTCGCTCGACGTGCTGGCTATCGAGCCGGCGAGGGGTAGCCGAGTAAGAGCATACCTCTCGGGCAAAAGGCAGTTCAGCCAACCGCAATAGATTGACGTCTTCAACAAATAACCCCATCAACTCGGCCCGGAGGGTGGCAGCCAGCTCGGCCGCCGCTTCCAGGGCTGCCAGACTGTGGGGTGAAGCATCCAGGGCCACCAGGATACGCTGGATGGCCAGTTCGACCTCCGGCTCGTTCATGGTCCACTACTTCTCCTCGGCTTTCGCGCCGAATGCTGCCTGCTTCTTGGCCAGTTCGGCCAGCCGTGCTTGCACCAGATAATTGATGCTACCTTCCGGATAGTTCCCTGCCTCGTCCCGCTCACCCGCTGGGACACCTGTTAGAATCTCAATCCCCTGGTCTATGGTCTCAACGGGATAGATGTGGAACTGCCCGGCAGCGACCGCCTCGACCACATCCTGACGCAACATTAGGTGCTTGACATTGGAAGCCGGAATGAGCACCCCCTGCTCGCCGGTCAGTCCCCTCGCCTTGCACACATCAAAGAACCCCTCGATCTTCTCGTTCACCCCGCCGATGGCCTGCACTTGGCCATTCTGGTTCACCGATCCGGTCACTGCCAGCGATTGCTTGATCGGCACCCTGGCGATGGCCGAAAGGAGCGCGTACAGCTCGGCCGAGGAAGCGCTGTCGCCCTCAACCCCACTGTACGATTGCTCAAAGACCAGGCTGGCTGACAGAGAGAGGGGCTGCTCGGCCGCGTAGCGCGCCCCCAGGAAGCCGGAGAGGATGAGCACCCCCTTGGAATGGATTGGCCCCCCCAGCTCCACCTCGCGCTCAATGTCAATCACCTCGCCTTTGCCCATCCGCACGCGAGCGGTGATGCGGCTGGGATGACCAAAAGCGAAGTTGCCCAACTGAATTACCGAGAGCCCGTTGACCTGACCAATCTGTGCGCCATCGGTATCTATCAAGACAGTGCCGCGTACAATTCGCTCCTGGAACTGCTCTCGTAGCCGATCCAGGCGGTAGGTTTGCGCATCAATCGCCCGTTGCACATCGGTCGCGCTGATGACATCGTGCCCTGCTTCGCCCGCCCAATAGTCCGCCTCGCGCAGCAAATCTATAATGCCCCGCATTCGGGCGGTCAGCTTTTCGGCATCTCCCGCCATGCGGGAGCTCTGCTCGATCACCCGGGCGACAGCATACCGATCAAAGGGACGCAGCTTTTCTTCTCGGGCCAGAGTGCCGATCAATTGAGCGTAGAGCAACTGTTTCTCCAGGCTGCGGTCCATTTCTTCACTAAAGTCCGCTGCGACCTTGAACAGTTCAGCGAAATCGGGATCCAGGTTCCAGAGTAGATAGTAGAGCAGGCGATCACCCAACAGGGCCACCTTCACGTCCAGCGGGATAGGCTCCGGCTCCAGCGAGACAGTGCTCACCAGACTGAGCATCTGATCCAGCGATTCGATGCGAATCTGATGGGATTGTAACGCGCGCTTGAGGCCCTCCCAGGCAAAAGGTTGTTGCAACACCTTGCGCGCATCGAGGATCAGGTAGCCGCCGTTAGCCCGATGAAGGGCTCCGGGTTTGATCAGGTTGAAATCGGTCACCAGCGTGCCCATCTGGGCGATGTGTTCGACTCGCCCGGTCAGGTTCAGGTAGGTGGGATTATCTTCATAAACCACCGGCGCTCCGGTGGACGCGCTGTGGTCTACAATGACATTTACCTGATAGCGGCGCAGTGACGGTGGACCCATCAGGGCGCGCAGTGCCGAGGCTTCCGCGGAAGCGGGCGACGAGGGCTCCTCCGGAGGGAGGAAGTCCTTCACATTTTCAATGACATCCTGCTGCACAGCCTTCAGGTAGTCTACCACCTCCGTCAGGGTGGCGTACTTCTTCAGCAATTCGTCGAAGAGAGAGCCGACGGCGAAGTTCGTGACTTCGCGATTGAGCTCCCGCACCTTTGCCCGTGCCTCCCGTTCCCAACGCGGGACTTGCAGGAGGATCTTTTGGAGTTCTTGCTGGAGAAATTCCACCTCCGTCTCCAGGCGTTTTCGTTCCACCTCAGGCAGTTTCTGGAACTCGTCGGGCTGAATAACCTCGCCGCCGCGCAGGGGAGCAAACACCAGCCCGGCTGGGGTGCGCAGCAAAGCCAGGCCCCGTTCCTGGGCCCGTTGTTGCAGCTCCACAAAGGCCTTCTCTTGTCGCTCCTTGAACTCTTCCTCAATGACTTGCCGGCGCGTTCGATACTCCTCACTCTCGAAAGCGGTTGAGAGCGCGTTGCGTAGCTCCTCCACTAATTGTTTCATATCACCGCGTAGCATTGTGCCGGTGCCCGGTGGCAGGCGCAGGGCACGCGGCTTGTGCGGTTGCTCGAAATTGTTGACGTAGCACCAATCAGCGGGCGTAGGTTCTGTTGCAGCCCGCTGCTCCAGGAAGCGACGGACGAGGGAGTGCTTCCCCGTGCCCGCCGGCCCCAGGGCGAAAATGTTGTAGCCCTCTCGCTCGATGCCGATGCCAAACCGCACAGCTTCCACGGCCCGCGGTTGTCCGATGATCTCCGCCAGGTCCTCTAACTCCGCTGTGGTCTCAAAGGTGAACTGCTCAGGATCACAACATTGATAAAGTGCCTCTACCTCTAACGGTTTGACGTTAGCCACGACGAAAATCCTCCTTGCGTGTCACGACCCCAGTGATGCCAGCAAGTGATTCTTGGTCTAGTGGTCAGGTGGTCAAACTGTCCTCGCCTGGCTCCGCCGCACATGCCGACCAAAGTCGTCAACAAGCATCGGTCGCCCCGAAGCCCACAGACCACCTGACCAGGGACCACCCGACTAGCCTCTGATGACCATCCAATTATAGTAGCGCCGAGAAGAGAAGTCAATCTCGCGTGCGGTTTGGGACAGGGCTTTCCCAAAGTCTAGAAAGCGTCATTCTGAGCGGAACGAAGTGGAGCGAAGAGTCTCTCATCCATAAAGGACCAGATCAGCTTGCATTTGTTTTTCCTACCAACTGAGCAGCTCGGCAGTCAGGCGCGCAATCAGGCTGGCTGCCAGGATCACAGGACAGCGGCAAATGGCGGCGACCGCCTTCTTGTGGCTGGCCGTGTACCCCATGCAGTCCATGACTACCAGGTCAGGCTTCTGAGCTGCCAGGGCTGCGGCTGCGCGTTGGATTTCGGCCTCGGCTCCATAAGGTGACGCGCTTTCCAGGTTCAGCTCTCTCGCTGCTATGTGCCACTTTTGGGCCGCGGCTTCGGTCTGGGACGAAAGTGGCACAAGCACCCCCAGCCTCCCTGGCCGGAGGCTGTGAACCACCCCGACCAGCAGGCAGTCGGGCTCGATCAGCAGCCCGGAATGGCTGAGCCCTGGAAACTCACCAGTGCAGAGCAGAAGGATCGGATTGGCACCCCTGGCCGCCAGCCGGTCCAGGCAGGTCTGAACCCGCGGCTGGATCTGGCGTCGGCCCACCGTGACGGCTGAGCCGTCCTGGATCCGGGTGTGCAGCACATAGTCCCCAGCGGCGGGAGCCAACCCCGCGATCTGCTCCCGAGTCAGGCCGTCCAGCGCGCCCTCTTGCCAGATCGTGACACCTGGCGGCAGAAAGGGGAGCATCTGTGGCAGGATGTCGTCGCGCGGGGACTGGCCGATGGTCACCAGGCCCAGCACAGGTTGTGGCTCAGACCTCATGGTTGTTCCCCCTGTGTCTGCAAGCGTTTCATTGAGCCGTATAAGGCGATCAGCCGCGCAAAGACTTGGGGGTCGTAAAAAGAACACTCTCCGCGGCCGAAGGCCTTGGCCACCTCGACGCAGAAGCGGGCGGCCATCTCGATGTCCGTGATCTGGCTGGCCCCTGTGGCGCAACCGGGGACAGGTATCTCGGCCGTTAAGGCCACACCCACCACGGGGGCGTCGGTGGCTGTGGCCGGCTGCATGATGCTGTTCAGGTGCGGGATGCCGTTGCCGTAAGGGGTGATGTCCTGGGTGGTGATGGGCAGCACCACAGGTGGCTGGCCGGTCACCACCGACATGAGGCGCAGAAGATCTGGGCTGACCTGCAGGATATATCCCTCTTTCACCGTGGGTGAGATGGCGAAACCTCGCCGGTTGATCACCCAGTTACCTCGGGTGGTGTCTATGGAGAGGATGGCATCCATGTCCGGGTGAACCTCGTAGCGGTTCATGGTGGTGATATCCACTGGCGAGCCCATGAAGGGCACGGGGTCGTGAGGCTGGGTCGGCGCGTTGGGACAGATGTGCGTGGCGACGATGACGTCACCGGGAAGCCGATCGCCGGCACGGGCCATGTCCGCCAGCTTCAGAGCGCAGGCGATGGCGGTGATGGCGCCGTCAGCGTCGGACACCAGGCCGATAGCTATCGGTCTGGCGCCGATGCCCCCCAGCCGGCCAATGATGCCCAGGGTGGGCGCCTCCCCGCCGGCCTGTTTGCCCCCCGTGCCGGGGATCAGGACCCGCACGAAGTCGGTGCTGCTCTGCTCGCCCTGCACCGCGATCACCTCCGGCTGCAACCCTCGCTCCCGCAGCGCCACAGCGACGGTTTCTCCGTTGACCATGGCGCTGTCGAGGAGTTCATACGCTTCGATCGTCTGTTTCAAGGCCATGTGCACACCTCACACGGAATACGGAGTACAGATGTATTGCGTATTCCGTTACCCTCCGCTTTCCCCAGCGCGGTCGGCGAAAGCGTAGCGGATGAGTTCTTTGCCCACTGCTTGCTCGGCGGCCTGAAAGAGCTCGGGCCTACGCATGCCCGCGCCCAAGCGCAGCCGCTCTTTGGGCACACGGATGACCAGTAACTCCTGGCCTTGGTGAATTTCGGCCGAGGTCAGCGGCCGGGGTTCAGTAGCCGAGAGGGTGGCGATAAGGTCAGGGAAGGTGCCTAGCCGCCGGCCCTGGTGCTCCAGGGTCATGTACTCGTTCCAGAAGGTCAGCTCGTAGCCGCCTTCCAGCTCGAGCTGGCCCACGTCAAAGCCCCCTTCGCTGCGCAGGACAACATGCGTCACCTGAGCCTGGCAGATGACTTCACCTCTCAGCACCTGGCATACAGCTTCAGCCGCTTTCCGGGCATCGGCCGCACCCAACAGAGCCCGGCCCACCTCGATGGCCTGCTCCACAGCGCCAAGGGCAGCGTGTTGGCGGACATGGCTCACTGTAACCGGATTGCGGGCCACGGCCACCAGCCCGCCGGCTTCCACCGCCGCCTGGCGCACCGTCCTGGCCGCCGATGTGAGGCTGCCCTCGGCGTAAACGCGCAGGTGTCGGCCGGCGTCCGGATCGCCGCCTACAGCCGCCTGCCGCGCTACGTAGCCAGGCACCGCATCCAGGCCCATCGCGCCCATCAGGCCCGTGGGATGAGCACGGCCATTGCAGGGTGCGTCTACCACGGGTAACCCGGTGATGGCCGACTGCAGCCAGCCGTTGAGGGTGGCCATGCCACCGTTCTCGTTGGTAATGAGGCCGGCGACCGGCCGATCTAGATGGTTCAACAGGAGCTCCAGGGCCTGCACGTAGTGCATCGGCTCCAGGTACTGCTCGGCAGCCGAAGGAGCGCCTACTGCCGCCACCGTCACCAAGAGGGCCTGATCATCCAACGCGTCCAGAGTTATTAACCGCGGCCGGCCCAGCTCCAGGGCCAATCGCCCCAGGCGCAAGCCTTCTTCAATAGCCCCGCCACCCCCGCCCCCCAGCACCGCACCGCCATAGGCCGCCGCCCGCACCGTCTCTGCATTCCCTCGCATATCTCCATTCCGCATTCC
>DAOUAJ010000114.1:0-5164 GCA_034433615.1 Anaerolineae bacterium
CCCCTCAACACCACCCCTATGCGGCCTGTAGCCACAGGCTACCGCGCCGAATCTCAGCTATGTCAAGCTAACCCGGCCCTGGCCAGCGTGAACTGTTCCAGGGCGGCTGGATCTATCGTCACGCCCAAACCAGGGCCGGATGGGACGGTGATGGTGCTGTCCGGGTTGAGCACAAACCGTTCGCCAGTGACGTCCTGCTCGTAGTAACGATCGGTGGCGGAGATATCGCCGGGCAGGGTGAAGCCGGGGAGGCTGGCCAGCGCCAGGTTGGCCGCGCGGCCCAGGCCCGTCTCCAACATGCCGCCGCACCAGACCGGCACGCCGCGCTCCCGGCACAGATCGTGAATGGCAACGGCCTGGCTCAGTCCGCTCACCCGCCCCGGCTTGATGTTGATCACGCGAAGCGTCTGCCACGTCGCGGCCGGGCTTGATCTTGATCTTGATGCGGCCATAGCCCTACGCCAGGTAGCCGCCCACTACGCCCACCAGCGCTTCAGGCGAGGGCTGGATGCCCACGGACACGCCTACCTCCACCCGGTCGCGCTCACCGCCCAACAGCTCACGCAGCGAGCGGCCCTCCCGCTGGCCACGCAGGTCCCACAGGGCCAACTCGAGGCCAGCCTTGGCCATTGGGTGGCCGCGCACGGCTGCCACGCGCCGCTGGAACTCCTCTGGGCTGGCTACGGCTTGCCCCAGGATAGCCGGAACTAGAAAATCGCGCAAGATGTGCCAGGCGGTGCCCGTGGTCTCGTAGGCGTAGCCGGGGTCACGATCGGCCACGCATTCGCCGTAGCCGACCAGGCCCTCGGAGTGCACGGCGAGCACGATGCACTCGCGCTCATGGACACGGCCGAAGGAGGTCTCAAACGGGGAACGCAGAGGCATGCGCAGGTGGTAGAGGATGACACGCTCGATCTTCATGGTTGCTCTGGGTCAGGATGCAGGATACAGGGGTGCAGGATACAGGATGCAGGGTGACGAAATCCTGTCTGTCAATCGTCCAAGTATGCCTTGACCAGCTCCGTGGCGTGCTGATCGGCCGCCATTGGGTAATCGTAGCCCAGCCGATGGGCGGTCTCCATCGCCAACCGGCGAAACAGGTCCATCGTCGCCCACAACGCGCGCCGGATGTCTGGCTCGTCGTAGTGAGCGAAGGCATGACGCAGCTCATCCAGGACCTGTGGATCGGCCCATCTCTCCAGAAAGCGCCCGTTGTGCCAGGTATCGTAGCCCCAGCCGTGCATCGAGCGGGCATGCCACTCGATCATCGGGAGCAACAGCCTCGATTTCATGTAGGAGTCGCAGCACCCCTTGGCGGTCCACAGTTCGCCGCGGCGCAGCTTCTTCGCCGTCCAGACCGCGTGGTGCCAGAAATCATGGACGATCTTGGCGAATTCTTCCCGGGTGGGCGGACGTGGGGGCGACGGCTCGGCCGAAGGCGCAGGCCAGCGGTCGGCAATTCCGTCTTTGTCCAGCAGCACGCGCACACCGCGCTGTAAGATGCTTACCGCCTGCGGGCTTTGCAGGAGCTGCTCGAACTTTGGCACGGGGATGATCGCGAAGTCCACATCGAGCCCGCCCTCGTATAGCACGCGCCGTTCCCATTCGCCGCCCACAGCGGTGGGCTCCAGAAACGTGATCCACGGGGTGCCGAAGTGTTCCACCCAGCGGCTGCTCGACGTGTACGGCTGGAGGTCTGTGACGATGAGCGCGACATCCAGGTCCGACCACTCGTCCGCCGGGTGATCCACGCGCGCCCGTGAGCCGAGCACGATCGCGGCGCGAACGGCCGGCTGGCCCTCGGCCCAGACAACCACCTTCTCGATCAGCCGTTCGTAGGCAGCAGTGATGTCGTCCATACGAATCCGATTAGCCCCGTTCTCGGGGCACTGCTCTATAGCCCGGCGATTTGATCACCGGGCGGGCGGGGCAAGAGCATACTATTCCCCAAAACCCCGGCCAGTTTGGGCATCTAACCGGCAAATTCAACGGCTTCCACGCCGCGTACACCTGGGTAAGCTCTGAACAGTCCGCCGGCATGCGGTTGTTCCCGAAGAGTTGCCTCATCCAGTGCAATGCGCGCTGTGGTAATGTAAAGCTCATCCAGGTTCGGGCCACCAAAGGCACATGAGGTCACCAACGGCGTCGGAACATGAATCGCCTGTATCTGTCGGCCTGATGTGGGGTCCCATCGGCTCACCTGGCTGCCTCCCCAGTGTGCGATCCACAACATGCCTTCGGCGTCAATGGCCATACCATCGGGGAGGCCCTGATCCTTCGGAATCCGAACGACGGCACGGGGACGCGAGATGGAGCCGGTGGCAACATCGTAATCGAAAGCGGTGACCTCGAGCGTAGGCGTGTCAATGTAGTACATCGTGGACTGGTCGAGGCTCCACACGATGCCATTGGAGACGGTCACGCCCGTCAGCATCCGGCGGACGCTATGATCTTGCTCCAGGCAGTAAAGACTCCCCGCCCCGGGCTCTTCTCCATGCATGGACATGGTCCCGGCCCATAAGCGTCCCGCTGGATCGCATTTGCCGTCATTAAAGCGATTGTTCGGCAGGTCATGCTCGACTTCACACAGAACGTGCAATGCTCCACTTTCCAGGTCCAGGCTGGCAAAGCCGTGCCGCACGGCCACGATCACGCCGCCCGACCTGCGCGGCACCACTGTGCCCACGGGCTGGCCCACTTCGATCGTGCGGTTTCGGTTCGTGACCGGGTCGTAGATGTGCACGTGTCCTGCGAGAATGTCCACCCAATAAAGGCGCTGCTTTTGTGCATGCCAGATCGCGCCTTCCCCCAGCGTGGCTTTAGCGTCTATGACCAGTTCAACAGCCTTAGACATTTTCCTTTCCCCCTTTTTAATTCGGCTACCCTGCAGTGATGCCGCCGTCTACAGGCAGAGCAACCCCGGTGACGAGGCTGGCCTCATCGGAGGCCAGCCACAGGGCAGCATCGGCGCATTCCTGGGGGGTCCCCAGGCGGCCAATGGGCTGCTCGGTTCGAGCGCGAGCCAGAGCAACCTCGGGGTCGGGCATGGCGTTGACAAAGCTGCGAAACATGGGCGTATCAATGATGCCAGGACAGATGGCGTTCACCCGAATGTTGTGGGCCGCGTAATCGAGGGCCAGCGCCTTGGTCAGCAACACCACAGCGCCTTTCGAGGCGCAGTAGATGGGAGAATTGAACTGCCCTACCAGGCCCGCTTTGCTGGCGTTAAACAAAATCACGCCCCCGCCCTGCGCCAGCATGATCGGAATAGCGTAGCGCGCAGCATAGATCAACCCCTTGACGTTCACGGCCAGGAGATGGTCAATCTCCTCGTCCGTAGTGGCCGTGATGAGCTTGGCCACGACACAGCCGGCGTTGCAATACAGGATGTCAAGCCGGCCGTATTTCTCCCGACAGGCATCAATCATCCGCTCGTTGTCAGCACGAAGGCTGACATCGGTGGGCACGAAAAACGCCTCGCCGCCGGCAGCCGTAATCTCAGACACCACCTCGACCGTCTCGGGGGCGATATCGGCTAATACCAGCCGGGCCCCCTCGCGAGCGAAGGTGAGGGCGGTCGCGCGGCCGATCCCACTGGCCGCACCTGTGATGATCGCTGTCTTACCTGCTAATCTTTTGCCCATGTCAGTTCGTCCAGCGACGCCAGGCTCTGGCGCACGTCCGCTACCGTCCCATCCCGACGATGCCAATGCCCAGATCAGACATAGCATGCAGTCCCCTTGAAGTATACCACATTTCGGCGGCGATTTTTGGATTGGTCCAGTTAATTTACGGTCACACCCACAGACACGGCTACTGCCACGCGACCTGCGCTGAGCGTCTACCTGCCGGTGCTGCTGCGTTGACGGCGCGCCCTTTCCAGAGCCATCATCGTGTCGTATAATGGATAGGCTTCCCGGCTGTGTTCCTCAGACGAAAGTCAATCAGGAGGTGATGACCCTATGAACCGAGTGTGGACGATCTTGCTGATTACTGTATTGTTGATCACCAGCCTCTGGCCGCTTCCCCCCGCGGTCGCGCAAGAGGCACAACCTATCGCCCAGGTGCAAAGGTTCACCCTGGACAACGGCCTCCAGGTCCTCATGGTCCCTCGCGACGACGCGCCGGTCACCGTGGCAGACGTGTGGATCAACGTCGGCTCCATTAACGAGACCTCCGAGATCAACGGCATCTCTCACTTCTTCGAGCACATGGTCTTCAAGGGAACGGAAAGGCGGCCCGGCACCATTGACTCTGAAGTCGCCAGCATGGGCGGGCGCACCAACGCGGGCACATCATTCGATTGGACCCACTACTACGTGGTCGTGCCCAGCGAGCGCACCGAACAGGCGCTGGACCTGATGGCTGACATCACGCAGAACGCCACCTTCCCGGAAGAGGAGATTGCGCGTGAGAAAGAGGTCGTCCTGCGCGAGCTCGATCAGCGCTCGGACGACCCGGAGCAGTTCATCTCGTTCACGCTGTATCAGGAGTTCTTCCGAAAGCACCCCTACGGCCTCTCCGTCATCGGCTCCGCGGAGAGCCTGGGCCGGCTCACCCGCTACGATTTCCTGCGCTTCATGCGCCAGTACTACGTCCCCAACAACATGGTCCTGGTCGTCGTCGGCGACTTTGACGTTGAGAAGACGTTGCCAGTGGTGCGGGCGAAATTCGGAGGCATGAGGCGACGGGAGCTGCCCGCGCTCCAGGTAACGCCGGAGCCGCCGCTGACCAAGAAAGTCGTCAAAGAGATCCGGCGCGACGTCAGTCAGGGGTACCTGGTCTTCGGCTGGCCGGCCCCCTCGATCCGCCAACCCCGGGACGTCTACGCGATGGATGTGTTGCTGGCGATCTTGTCGCACGGCCGTGGCTCACGGTTCTACAAGCGCATCTTCAAAGAGCTGGAGCTGGTGACCGACATCCAGGCCGACTTCTTTACCCAGAAGGATCCCAGCATCTTCAGCGTGTACGCCGCGTTCCCGTACGAGAACCGCACCCTGGTGGAGGAGGCCATCCTCGTGGAGCTGCAGCGAGTGCTCGATGGAGACCTGAGCGAGGCGGAACTGGAGCGGGCCAAGACCGTGCTGCTCTCCGAGTACGCGCTCAGCACCGAGGCGAACGCCGGCCTGGCTTCGACGCTGGGGTTCTACGCCATCGTCGCCGG
>DAOUAJ010000115.1:0-12081 GCA_034433615.1 Anaerolineae bacterium
GGGCGTGACCCGGAAGAGATCGAACGGTTGCACCGCCCCTGCCCGGTGGCGGAGCGGGCTTGTTACGAGGAGGCGGTGTGGCTGGGACAGAATGTGCTGCTGGGCACGCGGGCCGACATGGACAGCATCGTGGAGGCAGCCGCCAAAGTGCTACGGCTGCTGGAGCCTGAAAGTGTAGATTAGGGTCAAGACTCTGCGCTCGACAACCGGTGGAACTGGGCATCCAGGTAGGTGTCCTTGCTGCGAGAAGCTGCCCAGGCCGCTTCCACCAAGGCCGCCCGCAACCAGTGCTGCCCCCGGCGGGTCTGGCCGCTGCGCCGCTCGTGGCCCGTATGGGCCACTTGTTGGCAGGGAGGCTTATCAGGCTCTCGGTCATGCTGGCCCCCCAGAGACTCTCCCTTCCACAAGCTGGAGGATGCCCTAGTAGCCCATCCCCGCTATCAGCCGCCACACCTGCGCCACGACGAAGGTCACGGCGAAGCCCATGGTCACCGGCAGCAGCGCTGCGACCGCCGTCCACTTTTTGCTGCCGGTCTCCCGGTAGATGGTGAAGATGGTCGTGCTGCACGGATTGTGAATCAGGCTGAACAGCATCAAGTTGACAGCCGTCAGCAGCGTCCACCCGCCAGCCCGAAAGATGGCCATGAGATCGGCCGGAGACTCTACTTCAAACATCACCCCGGCGCCAGCGCCCACACCCCTCATGCCGGTGACCAGCACGGTCAACATCAAAACGGTGGGGATGACGATCTCGTTGGCAGGGATGGCCATAATGTAGGCCACCAAGATCACGCCGTTTAAGCCCAGCAACAGGCCAAAAGGATTCAGGAAATTAATCAGGTGCTCGGCGATGCTGGCGCTCCCAATGTGGAGGTTGGCGGCGAGCCAGATGACGGCCCCGGCCGGCGCCGCGAAGACTACTGCCCGCCACAGCACGATGAGGGTGCGATCAATGACCGAGGTGTAGAGGGTTTGCAGGATGCGCGGCGGCCGATAGGGCGGCAGCTCCAGGCTAAAAGTGGAAACCTGCCCCTTGAGCCAGGTCCGCGAAAGCCCCCACGACACGACGAAGGACAGCAGCACCCCCAGTAAGGCGATGCCCATCACCGCTAAGGCCGAAATCAACCCGGCCAGATAGGCCGGAACCAGCGAACCGATGAACAGGCTGGCGATGAGAATCTGAGTAGGCCAGCGGCCGTTACACAGGGAGAAGTTGTTAGTAATGATGGCGATGAGGCGCTCGCGAGGGCTGTCAATGATGCGGGTGGCGACGACACCGGCCGCGTTGCAGCCGAATCCCATGGACATGGTCAACGCCTGTTTACCATGCGCGCCCACTCTCCTGAAGATGTTGTCCAGGTTAAAGGCCACACGGGGCAGGTAGCCAAAGTCCTCCGCCAGGGTGAAGAGCGGGAAGAAGATAGCCATGGGCGGCAGCATGACGCTCACCACCCAGGCCGTGGCCAGGTATACCCCATCAAGCAGCAGGCCATCCAGCCACCAGGGCAGGCCGATGCTGGCTGCGACCCCCTTCAGGAAAGGGTGGATGGTGTCCAGGAGGACGGTGGCCAGGATGCTCGACGGCACGTTGGCCCCCGCAATCGTGATCCAGAAAACCAGGGCCAGCAGCATGAGCATGATGGGAAAGCCCCAGGTCCGGCTGGTGACCAACCGGTCAATGGCCCGGTCCAGGTCGAAGCGTGGTGGCTTGCCGGGCCGGGTCACGGCCCGGTCGGCGATGCGGGCCGCGTCAGCGTAGAGGGCTTCCATCAAATCCTCATGAAAGTTGGCACCCATCTCCCAGCGTAGCGCCTCGGCTGCCTTCAGAACGTCATCTGCGGTCACGGTTGTGGACGTCGTCATCGGGTCACCTCCAGACTGGGGGTCAGTTCTCGGCGGACCGGCTCCGGTGCGCCCGGGCTCAGATCACCCAACTCGCCCTTGTGAATAGCCTCAATGATGCGCTCGTCGCCATCCAGCAAGCGCAAGGCCACCCAGCGAGCGTTGGGCAGGCCGGGGAAGGCTGCCTGAATCTTGGCGGTCAATTGAGATACCGCCCGCTTGAGGGCTGGTGACTCGTTCTGGATGCGGTGCGGCTGGCAGATCGTCTGCCCGGTGGCCACCTCGCTGATGGCTTGTAAGAGCTGGGGCAGCCCTTCGCCGTAGCGAGCAGCCGTGGGCACCACCGGCACGCCCAGATCGCGGGCCAGGCGGCGCTCGTCCACCTGCAACTTATGGCGCCGGGCCTCGTCTATCAGGTTCAGGCAAACCACCGCGCGATCGGTGATCTCCAGGACCTGCAGGACCAGATTCAGATTGCGCTCCAGGCGGGTGGCATCTACCACCACAACGGTCACGTCCGGCTGGCCAAAGAGGATAAAGTCGCGGGCGATCTCCTCGTCCAGGCTGGTGGAGAGCAGCGAGTAAGTGCCGGGCAGGTCCACCAGCTTGTAGCGATGGCCGCCGTACTCAAAGCCACCCTCAGCGCGGGCGACGGTCTTGCCGGGCCAGTTGCCGGTGTGCTGGCGCAGGCCGGTCAGGGCGTTAAAGACGGTGCTCTTGCCGGTGTTGGGATTGCCGGCCAGAGCCACCACGTAGTCCCAGTCTTCCATGTTCACGCCCAGCTTCATCAGGTTGGCGACGTGATGGGCCGGGCAGGTTGCACAAGCATGGGCAGGGGGCCTTTGGATTTCAACAGCCATCAGACAACCTCCTGTTGACGAGTGATGTAGATGTGGTTAGCCTGGTCTCGGCGCAGGGCAAGCAGCGTGCCCCGGACGCGATAGGCGATGGGGTCACCGCTGGGGCTGATCATCTCTGCCTCGATGGCCGTGCCCGGCAAGATACCCAGGTCCAAAAAGCGGCGCCGTTCTGTGCCCCGGCAGGCGGGGGAGATGCCGACCACCGTTGCTTTTTCGCCGGGCCTCAAATCGGTCAGGCGCTCGTTGGGCACCGGTACGGCCACTTCGGTAGGCTCGGGCAGTGGGATAACCGCCACATTGGCCGCCAGGACGGGGGCCAGCACGTGCTCGTCGCCGTTGGCCCAAAAGCGCACCCGCTGCGGTGAGATCTCGGTCACCCGCACTTGCATGCCGGGGTGCAGTTCTTCGGCCACCAGTTGGGCGTACAGAGCCGGCGGTTCATCCTCCAGGTGCACGATGCGCGCTGGCTGGTCAACGGCCAGGGCGGTCAGAGGACGACTATCCTGTACCACCATCTTCCCGTCGGCCGTGGGGATGGGATCGCCGTGGGGATCGTAGGTGGGGTGTTCCAGCTTGGATAAAAGGTCAGCTACTTGGTTATCGCTCACCTGGAGCGCCCCGGCAATGCTTTGCAACGTCGGGTGGCGACCACTCATTTCGCTTTCGTGGATGTGCTTGAGCGCGTCCTCGATGAACATGCGTTCAGTTATCTGCCATACCCGCTGCCAGCGCCAGAAGAGGCCCTGGTCGGGCCAGAAAAAGAGCAGCCCCATAGCGGCGACGAGTGCAGCGATGAGCAGGGAAACAAGTGGATCAGGCATCATGCGACTCCTCTCACCGGCTGGCCCTTTGTTCACCAAACGGCCAATCGCATTGACTCACATCAAGTCGGGCTCACCTCGATCTCAGTCACCAGGACATGGCCGGCGGCCGGGCGTCCAAGAGCATGTTCGACCTCACCCACACGCACAATGATCGGACCGTCGAACGGCTCTACGGCTACCACGCTCACCCGCGTGCTGGGGTAAAGCCCCAAACGGCCCAGGTAACGCAGCAGAACGGAATCGTGGTCACTTACTTCAGCGACCAGGGCCGACTGCCCTGGCTCCAGGTCGGTCAGGCGCGTAGAGGCCCGCTCAGTGACCGCCCCATCCTGGGTCGGGATAGGAGCTCCGTGCGGGTCGGTAGTCGGGTAGCCCAATAGAGCGTCCATCCGCTCCTCCAGTTCCTCTGACAGCACATGTTCTATCTTGTGCGCTTCCTCGTGAACTTGATCCCACGACAAGCCGAGCGTCTCGGTCAGAAAGCGTTCAATCAGACGGTGATGACGGATGACCTCCAAGGCGATCTTGAGGCCGGCATCCGTCAGCGCCATCCCCTGATACGGCTCATAAGCTACCAGTTGCATATCGGCCAGTTTCTTGATCATGCCGGTGACCGAGGCTGGTGTGACGCCCAGCCGCCCGGCGAGCATGGTCGTCGCCACCTTGCCGTGCTCGTGCTGAATCTCGTAGATGGCCTTCAGATAATCTTCGACCGCCTGGGTGTGCATTTTGCTTCCTCAAAGATTTAATTTCGATAGATCTAAAACCACAAATTTATTATATCAATGAATCTAATAGTTGTCAAATCTCCGTTGAGGATAAGGAGTGCACCGGGGCACAGGGCTTGTAATCTGTGGGCGGAGCAGTGCCCGAGGGCACCCACTGACCGCGTGTCCCACTATGGATGGCGATCTTGGATTGCCAAGCCATGAGCCACCGAATATAATCGCGACATCTTCTCAGCGAATCCGGATTGGCTCCAACGGTTTACGGTGAGGAGAAAGCTTCCTTAATGTGCCTGGTAATCTGTTCTGCTGGTGAAACAACACGGCTCGTTCACTTGTCTCTGGCCCTGTTGCTGGCAGCTACTTTGCTGTCCGGCTGCGCCAGCCCTCCCCTTCTGGACTGGCGGCCTCTCAGCCATGGGCTAAGGCCGCAAGCGCCTGTCATGGCCCTGGCCTTCGACCCCGCCAATCCCCTCATCATATATGCGGGCACCAACGATACCATCGGCCTCTACCGCAGCGACGATGGCGGCTACACTTGGACCAATGCCGGTCACGAGGTGGTGGGATATCCTGTCTATGCCCTGTTGTCTGACCCCGCTCGGCCCGGGGTGGTTTGGGCAGGCACCGCTGGTGGCCTGTACCGCACCACTGACCACGGGAAGACGTGGCAATCGGCATTGGGCCTCCCGCAGCCGATGATCGTCTACGCTCTGGCCCGGGACGCGGCGGGAACCCTCTATCTGGGCGGTGACCAACCGCGCGCCTTCCGTAGCAGTGATGGTGGGGAGACGTGGGAGCCGCTGCCCCCGCTGCCGGAGGGCGCAGCTATCCTGTCGCTGGCTGTGACGCCCGCCGGCGATCTGTTGCTGGCCGGCACAGATGGTCAGGGGCTGTTCCTCGGTCGTGATAGCGAGCGCGCCTGGCGGATGGCCGCAGCGGTCGGCCAGACCTTAGTCGCCAGATTGTGGCTTTCGCCTGCAGACAACCGGACGTTCTATGCCCGCACACGGCGCGGGCTGTTCCGCTCCTCTGATGGCGGCCAGACGTGGCGGGCCATCGCTACCGACATCACCGGCCGGATTGATGCCCTGGCGTTTAGTCCGACCGATGAAAGCGTCTACCTGGTTACCGGCGATGGCTTTCTCTACCGCAGCGAGGATGGGGAGGGCGCCTGGCGACCCTGGGGAGATGGGTTGGGCCGGGGCGGAGTCGTTTTCGATTTGCAGTTCGTCCCCCGTAGTCCACTTGTGGCCTATGCCGGCACCGAAACTGGCCTGTACCGCAGCGATGACGGTGGGCTTCATTGGCAGCCGGTGCCCAACGGGCCAGGGCACCCCTCGGCCACCGCCCTGGCTCTAGCGCCCGACGGAACTCTGTACCTGGGGAACGCT
The DNA here is from genome assembly GCA_034433615.1 of Anaerolineae bacterium. Lineage (GTDB taxonomy): Bacteria > Chloroflexota > Anaerolineae > DUEN01 > DUEN01 > DAOUAJ01. The sequence goes on from DAOUAJ010000115.1 coordinate 5,646, forward strand.
GACGGGGTTTATCGCTCTGACGATATGGGGGAGCACTGGGAATGGCGAGGAACAGGATTGCCGGCGCGAGGGGTGCTGTCGCTGGCGGCCTCGCCGGCTCAAGACGGGCTGTTATACGCCGGCACTAACGGAGCTGGCCTCTACCGCAGCGCGGATGGCGGCCTCACCTGGGTGGCTGCCGGCCTGTCAGGGCGTGCCGTGCCAGCCCTGGCCTTGCATCCCACTGATCCCCAACGACTGTACGCGCGCGTGGCCTTCGAGCGCGTCTACGAGAGCGTTGACGGTGGAGACACCTGGGTCGCCCGCTGGCAGGGGTTTGATCTGAGCACTGAGGTCATCTCCCTGCTGATTGACCCACGCCAGCCACAGGTCCTGTACGCCGGCGCCACGGACGCGCTCTTCCAAAGCATGAATGGCGCCCAGTTGTGGCAGCGCATCGGCCCCGAACTGGCCGGGCAAACCGTTTTCTATCTGGTCACGGACAGCGAGAGACCAGGATGGCTTTACGCCGGAGCCACTAAGGGGACTTATTACAGCACAGACGATGGGCGGAGCTGGCAACGCTGGGACAGAGGGCTGGAAGAGGTCACCGTCACTGCGCTGACCTTTCATCCCCGGCGCAGGGGGTTGGTTTACGTGGGCACCAAATACCGGGGGGTCTATCGTAGCGATGACGGCGGCGCGCAGTGGACGCCGGCCTGGCGGGGAACCGATGATCGGCCTGAAGAAGTGAGCGTCAACGGGCTGGCGATTTCCTCTGATGGGCGTTGGCTCCTGGCGGCCACCTCCCGCGGCTTCTTTCGGGCAGCAGCGCGATGAAAGGATTGATGGGGGATTTTGGATTGCGGATTGGCCAAATACGATCCAAAATCGGCAATCCCAAATCGAAAATTGGAAAGTGGTTATCCGTTGGCCTGGTGATAATGATCGCCGGCCTGGCCTGGCTGACCTTACCCCGTCGCGGCCTGCGCTACGCCGTGCACACGCTGCCGGCCACCGACCGCGTTCTGGCTTTGGCACGAGATGCCGGCTTTGATACCGTGGTTCAGCTTTTCAGTTGGCGGGAGATCGAGCCCACCCGCAACCAGTACTACTGGCAATATCCCGACGAGGTGGTGCGGGCCGCAGAGCACTACGGCCTGGACCTGGTCGTTCGCCTGGACCAGCACCCGTCCTGGGTCAGTAAGGCCCCCCTTACCCTCAACGCTCCGCCCGATGATCTGGCTGACTACGTACGGTTCGTTTCGACTGTAGCGGCCCGCTATCGTGGCCGGGTGCGCGCTTATATCGTCTGGAACGAGCCCAACCTGGCGCGCGAATGGGGCGGGCGACCGCCCGACCCGGCCGGTTACGTGGCGATGCTTAGGGCAGTCTATCCGGCGATCAAGGCGGCTGACCCGGCTGCTCTGGTGGTCAGCGCCGGCCTGGCGTCTACCAACCACCAGGATCAAGAGGCCATGGACGATCGCCTCTACCTGGAGGCGATGTACCAGGCTGGCGCCCGCGATCACTTCGACGTGCTGGGGGCCCACCCCTACGGCTTCGCCTACCCGCCCGACGACCCCCACGGCGCCCACGACGGGCTGAACCTGGCCCGGCTGGAGGACCTGCGCGTTATCATGGTCAGATATGGCGATGGGAATAAGCCGGTATGGGCCACTGAATTGGGCTGGACCGTTGAGGCTCAGGGTGAGGCCGCCTGGCAGGCAGTGACGATGCAGCAACAGGCCGACTACCTGGTTGGGGCCTTGCAGCGGGCGCAACGGGAGTGGCCCTGGCTGAAGATGGCGACAGTGTGGAACCTGGGAGGGGAGCGACATCCGGATTGGAGGGGGTATAGCCTGTTGGATGCCTCAGGCGAGCCCCGACCAGCTTACCGTGCCCTGCGCGAGCTGGACAAAGGCTGGGATTGGCCAACCCCCAGAGAAATGCTAACGACGGCCCGCCAGATATTTACAGAACGATGGGGACATCCTTATTATCCGGTGTTGGCCGAGGATGTGATCATTCATCTGGGAGATGACAGCGATTTTTCGGAGCCATGGAAGCCTCTCCATGGCGCGCGCAACCCTAGCACAGCCTGGCAAGGCACCGTTTACCTGCGGCACCCTGGTTCAGGGTCATGGTGGCTCACCCTGCGGCTGATGCAAAGCAACGTCTGGGGCAACTATGTGTGGATCAACGGGAAGCGGCTGGAGCCCGCGTTTCCCGTCGAAGATTTCAGCGGCAGTTGGGTATCATACACTTGGCGGGTGCCGGCGGATCTACTGCGGTCGGGGGCCAACCAGGTGGCTGTCACCATCGGGCGCACAGTCCCCTTGCTCCAGGACACCCGCTTCGCCTGGGATGACCTGCAGGTCAAGGATATGGTACTATGGCGATGACTGCGGAAAGGTTTTCAGGCGAGACTCCCGTGTCATTTGACAAACACTGCCGGGTACAGTATCATGTGGATTGCGGTCACATACGAGAGAAAATGCAAAGTTGGTATTTGCTCAGTGTAATGCTGGCGGTGGTGATCGTTTGGACGTCAGGATGCCGGTCGGACGTCAAGATCACCCAGCAACCTCTGCCAAATCAAGCGGCACAAGCCGCGAGCGCACGTCGGCCCGTAGATCATGATCTGTCTCTCCTGGCCATTGATTTCGATCCTCCCTTGGACCAGCTTGAACTGATGGCCGGGCGGGGGGTCATTTTGCTGGCTGCGGTTCAGAATAACGGCCAGAGCGTCGAACAAGACATCCCGGTGACTGCTCGCCTGTTTGATGCAGAAAAGCCGGGACGCAGGCCGATCTTGCTGCTGGAGTCTACCGCTTACCTGGACGAAATTGCCCCTGGTGAGATCGCCATCGTGCGGTTTGACCGGCTGACATCGCTGCCTGTGCGTGCCCGCTATAATCTGCAGATCGAGATGGGGAGCGTGGCCGGCGAGACGGAGCTGATGGACAACACCCAGACCTTTGAAGTTGTGGTTGAACCGACGCCTGTGGTCGCAAGAGAAATCCTGACGAAGTAGACAAGAGGGGGTCTCTGGTTTGGGGAACAGCAGACGGTCACGGGTATTTCTCCCGTGACCGTCTCTCTATCAACGGAGCCCGCACGTGGAGCAGGCACGCGAGCTACACGCGCTGCAGCCGTTGCCAGAGCTGGCGATCATGCGGGATTCCCCGGTGCTACTCTGGCTGATCGCCGCGAAGCGGGAAATGACCCGTCGTGTCGTGGATTCATGGCACGATGGGCAATTAATGGGGGCGTCCGCCTGGCTGAAAGGCCGCAGCGCCTCGAAGGTTATGTGGCAGTCAGCGCAGTAATATTCATACATCGGCATGGCCTATTCCTCCCACTTACACTCTCGATCCCATTTTACCGCTGCTGATGGCTGGCGTCAAGGTTACCGACCTCTGTTCTGGCTGGTGGCGTGCGCGTTGTGGGCGTTGGTCGGCTTCGGTCCGCCCGTCCTCACCAGCGGAGAGACGCCGCCGGCCTGGCGGTTGTATCCCGGCCAGATCCAGGCATTGGTGGCCGCGAGCCGCATGCCGCCGGTCACAGCGCGGGCTGCCCTGCTGGCCGACGCTCAGACGGGCCAGGTCTTGCTGAGCCTTCGTGCCGATCAGCCGTTGCCTCCGGCCAGCACGACCAAAATGATGACGGCGCTGATCGTGTTGGAACATGCCCGCCCAGATGAAGAGGTGACCGTATCGGCGGATGCATTGATCGGCGATGCCAGCATGGGATTGATGGCCGGGGAGCGGCTGACCGTTAAGGAGCTGTTGTACGGGCTACTGATGGTGTCAGGCAATGACGCGGCGATGGCATTGGCCGAGCACGTGGGGGGATCACCTGAGGCTTTTGTGGCGCTGATGAACCGGCGGGCGGCCGAGATGGGGCTGTCGAACACCCATTTCGTCAACCCACACGGGCTAGACGCTCCCGGTCAATTGACCAGCGCCGCCGACCTGTTGGCCATCGCTCGCGCGGCGCTGGCTTACGACCTGTTCGCGAAGATCGTGGCGACGCCGCAGGCGCGGGTGGCTGGCCGTCTCCTGGTCAACCGTAACGAGCTGCTGGCCACCTACCCGGGTGCCGATGGCGTGAAGACGGGAACGACGGACGCGGCCGGGCAGTGTCTGGTGGCCTCGGCCACGCGCGGGGGGCAACGGGCGATCGCGGTGGTCCTGGGCAGTCAGGATCGCTACGCGGATAGCCGGGCCTTACTCGATCACTACTTCGCTTATTTCGGTTGGCTGCGATTGACCCTGCCGCATGATGAGCTCAGCCGGGTGCACTGGGATGACGGCCGGGTGCGTGAGCTGGTGGCCGAATCGGAGCCGGCGGTATTTCTCCCGCGCTGGCAGTGGCCGCTGGTACGCGTGGCGCGCGTCATCAGCGGAGATGGGACACCAGGGAGCCCGGCCGGCCAGGCGATCTTTTGGGTGGGGCCGCGCACGGTGGCTGAGGTGCCGCTGCGCTGGCGGGAGCCGTGAAGCATGCCGTTAGAACGTCTACAAAAGGTCCTGGCCCATGCGGGTGTGGCTTCGCGTCGCGCCTGCGAGACGCTGATCCAGGAAGGCCGGGTAGCTGTCAATGGCGTCGTCGTGACAGAGCTGGGCACCAAGGTGGACCTGGAGCAAGATCAAATCCTGGTGGATGGAGAGCCACTGCGGCTGCGGGAGCCTCATCGCTATCTTTTGCTGCACAAGCCAGCGGGCTACCTGAGCGTGATGGAAGACGAGCGCGGCCGGCCCGATCTGAGCGATCTGGTGACCAGCGCCGAGCGCCTGTTCCCTGTCGGGCGTCTGGACCTGGCTAGCGAGGGGTTGATACTGCTGACCAACGACGGCGACCTGGCTAACCGGTTGACGCACCCCCGCTATGAGCACCCCAGGACGTACCTGGTTTTGGTGAGAGGACAGCCGACTGCCAGCGTGCTGTGGGACCTGCGACGGGGTGTTCGATTGGAGGATGAGCAGACCGCGCCGGCGCGAGTGGAGGTGGTAAGCGGCTGGCCGCGTGAGCTGACAGGTGATTGGTGGCAGGAGGGAATGCCTGCGAGGCAGATGCCGACAACCTGGTTGCGCATCACGCTGCGTGAGGGGAAAAAGCGACAGCTTCGTCGCATGTTGAGCGCGGTGGGCTATCCCGTGCTGCGCCTCGTCCGCATTGGCCTGGGGCCGTTGCGCCTGGGCCGGCTGCCGCCGGGTCAGTCCCGGCCGCTCACACCCTATGAGTTGCGCATGTTGCGTCAACCCGTGCAAGCACACACCGCGTCCGCAGTTGCAACGCGGTCTGACCAACGTCCATTAAATCGGCCTTCGCGCCGGCCGTCGCCGGAACGGCGGAAGGTGCAGACACACAAGGGGCAGCGGCGATGACGCAGCCGTCCGTGATCACCATTGACGGTCCGGCCGCGTCGGGCAAGAGTACCATTGGCCAGTTACTGGCTCAGGCGTTAGGGTACCTCTACTTCGACACGGGTGTCATGTATCGGGCCGTGACGCTGGCCGCGTTGCGTCGTGGCGTGGACCCGGCCGACGAGGAGGCGGTCACCCGACTGGCGGGGCAGATTCGCATTGACGTGATCCCGCCTACGGTAGCTGATGGCCGGCAGTACACCGTGTTGGTAGATGGCGAGGATGTGACGTGGGATCTGCGCCTGCCCGAGGTAGATGCTAACGTCTCCCCTGTCTCGGCGTATCCGGGCGTGCGGGCAGCTCTGCTGGAACAGCAGCGTCGGATTGCGGCCGGCGGGCGCGTCGTCATGGTCGGGCGGGACATTGGCACGGTGGTGTTGCCAGATGCTGGCCTCAAGATCTACCTGGACGCTTCATTAGAGGAGCGGGCGCGGCGGCGCTGCGAGGAGATGCGAGCGCGCGGCCAGCCGACCGATTATGAGAAGGTGCTGGCAGCCATGCGACGGAGGGATCAGATTGACTCGCAGCGGGCTGCGGCGCCGTTACGGCCGGCCGAGGACGCGATCGTGGTGGATTCAACGACGATGGATGTGAACGCGGTGTTGGCTCGTGTTCTGGCTTTGGTAAGAGCGTGTTGTTAGTTACCGCCCCAGACTTCCGAAGTTTTGTGAAGGAGATCTGGACGACGGTGCTGGAGGAGACGTGATGCAGGCAGCTTTTCGCATCCCGTTGGGCCGTCGGATCTGGGAGCCGGTGCTCCACTTTCTGCTCTGGATGTTCACTCGCGTGACGGTGGAGGGCTTACAGAACGTCCCGCGCGCCGGGCCGGCGATCCTAATCCTCAACCATGTGCACTTTCTCGATCCGGTGGTATTGGTCGCTGCTGTGCCGCGTTATGCGGTGCCCATTGGCAAAGCGGAATCCTTCAAGTGGCCGGTGGTGGGCAAACTGTTGGAGTGGTATCCCGTCATCCCTATCCGTCGGGGTGAACTGGACATGGCGGCGATGCGCTGGGCAGACAGTCT
>DAOUAJ010000116.1:0-7058 GCA_034433615.1 Anaerolineae bacterium
GTAAGACTGGTCTTTGGCCCGATCAACCCCTCGCAGCAGTTGATAGCCATGACCTTCGGGAGCCAGCCGGACGCGGGCATAATGCCCCGTTGCCAGGGCGACGGCTCCCACGCTCAACGCGTAGTTCAGCAGCCGGCTGAACCGGATGTGGCGATTGCAGTACAGGCAGGGATTGGGGGTCACACCGCCCGCGTAGCCGGCGATGAAGCGGTCCACCACCTGCTCCTTAAACGGGCGCTCGGCGTTCAGGAGGTAGAAGGGGATGCCCAGCGCGCTCGCCACGCGGCGGGCATCCTCCACCGCCTCGTCCGAGCAACAGCGGTTGAGGCTGGGCAGCCCCGGGCGCACCTCGGCCCACAGGCGCAGCATCACCCCCACGACCTCATACCCCTGTTCCACCAAAAGCGCGGCGGCCACGGAGCTGTCCACCCCGCCACTCATCGCGACGACTACCCACTCGGCCATCTCAAGCTCGCTTGAGCCTTTTGCACAGGGGACCCGCCCGCGATAGGTGGAAATACACCTGCCTCATCGCCGTCCTGCAACACGTGGTCGTCGTCGCAAATGATGCCATTCACAAACACGCGCTTGACCGTGCCAGGAGGAATGGGCAAAACCTGTATCAGTTGTGCTACCGTCGCCCCGTCCGGGAGAGTCAGTTGTATCGTTTTGCCCGACTGCGCCTCTGGATGATAGCGGCGCAGCGTGGCATATAAACGTACCGCGACCTGGATCACCAAACACTCCTACTCAATCTTTGGGAAGTATTGTCTGTATAGCAGCGCCATCTCGCGCGGGAAAACACCCAGGCGGTCGCCTGGCTTGACCCGTCGTCGCAAGCCTGAATACTCTCCATTCAAAAACAGGTGGCTGACTTCGGCAGGATCGAGACCGAGACGCCGAACCACTGCTTCAATGGTGTCGCCGTCGTAATGAGGAATCACTGCAATCGAATCGCCCCTTACGTCTGGGTTAGGGGCGACGCTGCGGAATTTGCCGTAGAGATGAACCTCGAGCATGGTATTGCATCACCTCAACAATACAACATCCCCATGTTCTTCGGAAAAACTCCCAGCCGGTCACCATCATTCACCTGGATCTGTCGCGCGAGGTAAGAGTAGCGACCGTTCACAAAGATGTTGCTCACCTCGCGATCGGGGTCAATGCCGACGCGCTTGAGCACCGTCTCGACCGTGTCCTCCGGGTGCCAGGGCACCCAAGCGATAGATTCTGCCATCGCCTCTCTGTTCTCTGCGAAACGACGCAAGTTGCCGTAGAGTCGAACTTCGATCACTGGGGCTCCTCCAAAAATGGTATGTGCGACGCACCTCACCGGTGCGTCGCACATCTTCCCAGATCATAACACGCTACGCTCCTACTTAGGCCACAGCGAGAAGTCATAGACGCTGTCGAGGACTTCCGTCGGCACGTCGAAGACAGTGTTGTGCGGCGGCAGCGGCTCTTTGGTCATATAGTCCGGCAAGCGATCGTGGGCTTTGGTAAAGCCGGCTGCCTCGTTGAACAGGCGCTCCTTCTTGAGGATCTCCAGGCCGAGCGGGACAATGTCATTGACGGTCCAATTGGTGCCCAGCACACCTGCGCACGATTCGACCATGCCTTCCAGGCCCTCGGGGATGTCGAGGACACAGAAGGCATCGAACAGGCAGTAGCCGGTGGAATCAATGAAGGCGGTGGAAGCCTGGAAGTTGCGCGACAGTTCGCCCTTCTGGACTGCGAACGGGTCCGCCTTGCCGCCGACACCCAGGATCTCCGGCGCGATAGTGTAGCCTGCCGTATGATCCGCGCCCATGGTCGTAGTGGCGTAGGTCACGCCGATGCCTTTCACCGCGCGCGGCTCATAGGCGGGCATAGACTGGCCTTTGACGACCGGAACGCGCGTCACACCAAAGGCGCGAGCGGTGAACGCGGTGCCGTTGCCGATGATGCGGCCGAGGGGCGTGCCTTTGCGCGCTTCTTCGTTGAGGAGTTTGATCGCGCCGTCGGCATCGCCGAATTTCAACAGCCCGCCTTCCATGGCGACGGCGATCGTGCCGCCCATCTCGATGGTGTCGAGACCAACGTCGTTGCACGCCCAGATCAGGTCGGCAATCTTATCCAGGTCGCCGATGCCGCAGTTCGCGCCGAGTGCCCACACCGATTCGTACTCCATGACCGAGACCCTGAATGAACCATCAGGGTTCGCCCAGCGGTCAGAGCACTGGATGATGCAGCCCGGATGGCAGGGATGGCCGGTCGCGCCCTCACCGTTGCGCTTGTGGATAGTGTCAGCTTTGGCTTCGCCACTGATCTTGGACGTTAGTTCGAATCGTCCGGACGAGAAGTTGCGGGTCGGATAGCCGCCTGCCTCGTTCATAATGTTGGCCAGAACGTTGGTGCCATAGGTGTTAAGCGCGCCACCTTTTTTGGTGACGTCATGCTTGAGGCTGGCCTCAGTGAGCTTCTTGATGCCGCGCTCGAACTTTTCTGGGTCAGCGATCGGCACTGGTTCGTGTCCTTTGTCGTCGATGACGATGGCTTTGAGACCCTTGGAGCCCATCACCGCGCCCATACCACCGCGTCCGGCGTAGCGGCCTGCCGTGTTTTCCTGATCATTGACGCAGATGCCAGCCCCCGTCATCCTCATCTCGCCCGCGGGGCCAATACCGATGATCGCCACCCCATCGCCGTGCTTTTTCCACAGCCGGCCGCACACCTCGTACATCCCCTTGCCGACCAGATCATCGGCTGGCTCGAAGGTCACGCCGCCCTTGGTGATCTTCAGCACCCAGAACTGGCCAGCCTCTTTCGGCTGACCTTCAACGACGATGGCTTTGATGCCGAGGTGAGCGATTTTTTGAGAGGACAGACCACCCGAATTGGTCTCTTTGATAGTGCCGGTGAGAGGCGACTTGCCGCCGAAAGCGGTACGGCCGGAGGTGGGAGCCCTGGTACCGCTGACAATGCCAGGGGCAATAACGAGCTTGTTGTCAGGGCCCAGCGGGTGACAGGTTGGAGGAACTTCGGCAGCAACGATGCTTGAGGTGAGTCCGCGCCCACCCCAGAGGGCATATTCCTGGGGCACGTCCTCATACTTAACGGTTCGATTGGTCATGTTCACGCGTAGGATTTTACTCATTGGGGTCTACCTCCCGACTAAGTTCAAGAATTCCTGAGAAAGTCCTCAAGATCAGTTGAACGCGTGCTTTTGCACCTCCTTTCGTTACGCGGAGACAAAAGAACCCTCATCACAGGCAACCGCTACCCTCCAATACAATTATAGCCATGAAGCCAGGATAGTCAATGGGTATCCCCTCCGGGATTTCGAAGTAAATCCTGTACCCCCACCGCTCCGCACCATCGTGGTGGCCCGCTATAGCCTGGATGGCACTACCCCCCTCGGCTACCGGCAATTGGGCGCCCGTCTGGGCCTCAGCCACGAGTGGGTACGCCAATTGCATCCCGTGGCAGGCCACGGACTGCCGCAACCGGCCCTGGTCTGGCTGCGCCAACGAGGAGGTCGCCATGTACGCTAACCCCACCGCTGCCCCAGCCCGTGCCCAGGATCAAAGCTTTGTCCAGCAGTGCCACCTCCACGCCCTCAAAGATCGCCTGCCCCTGGTTTGGCCCACCCCTCCCTACATCCCACCCTCCCCCGAGACCACCTATCGCCCCTTTTACATCTACCAGGGCCGGGAGGAGCTGGAAGACCCCCAGGCCTGGACCCACTTGCGCACTTTCGACCGGGTGCTAACGAGCGTCCTGAAAGCGGGTGAAGCGTACGGGAGTGCCGCCGTTGATTGCCAGTCGTTCCACAACCCGGTGAGCAAAGTTGTGGTATACTGATGCCAGTGAACCGTTCAAGAGAGAATCTTTGCTCAGGAAGATTGCTATGCGTCTGATCTACTGGATCCCTTGGTTATTAGCTCTGTCATTAGCGCTGGTTGCCTGCACCGGCATCCACGTCACACCCTCGCCGGACCTGTATGCGCCTTACCGTCCGGCCATGCTGGAGGCGTACCAACACGATTTCGATCATCTGCCGCCGATCCCCCGTTACGATTTGACCTTGCGCGTGGACCCCCTGACGCGTCGCCTCCACGGCGAGGGCACGGTGTTCGTACCCAATCGCAGTCCTCTCCCTCTCTCCGAGCTGTACTTTCGCCTTTTCCCCAACCTCCCACAGTACCAGGGGAGCATGCGAGTAGAATCAGTCACCGTTAACGGGAACCCGGCCGTGTTCGAGAACGCGCCGGACAACACCTCACTCCATGTCGTGCTGCCAGAACCGCTGCCCTCCGGCCACTCACTGGAGGTCTGGTATACCTGGATTGTGGACGCGCCCACGAACTCCACCGGCTACATGCTATTCGGCGAGAGCCTGGGTATCCTCAACCTGCCATTGAGCTACCCCATCCTGGCGGTCTCAGAACTGGGGACGACAGGCCAGCGCCTCAACTGGCACCTGGAGGTGGCACCCAGCTATGCCGACGTCGCGTTCTCGGAGAGCGCCCTGTACCGGGTGCAGCTCATCACCGCGCCTGATGTCGTCGTGATCGGCTCGGGGGCGGTGGTGAGCAAAACGACTACGGCTGAGGGGCAGGCGGCCTGGCATTTCGTCACCGGCCCGGCGCGCGAGTTTATGCTGACCCTCTCACGCAACCTCCAGGAGATATCCAGGCAGGCCTACGATACGCAAGTGCACTCTTATTTCCTGCCAGAGGATCGTGATGCCGGCCAACGAGCGCTGGAATACGCTATTGCGGTGGCGCAGGTATATAGCGATCGCTTCGGACGTTACCCGTTCACCGATCTCAGCGTAGTGTCGGCCCCGCTGGAGTATCGGGGGATGGAATACCCCAACATCAACCTGATCGGCGTTGATCTGTACCGCCGGCGTCGCGCTGATATGGAGTTCCTCATCGCCCACGAGGTTGCGCATCAGTGGTGGTACAACATCGTGGGAAACGATCCGGTCAATCACCCCTGGCTGGACGAAGGGATGGCCGAATATTCCACGTACATTTACTACGAATCTGCATACGGCCGAGATGCCGCCGAGCGGTGGCGTGAAAATCGTTGGGAGATACCGGTCGCCTATGCCAAAGCGAGTGGGCTGGACACCATCGTGGGGCAGCCGGCCTCCGGCTTCGGCCCAGGCAACTACGAGACGATGATCTACGCCAAGTCGGCCCTCTTTTTCCATGCGTTGCGCCAGACGATGGGGGACGACGCCTTTTTTGAATTGCTGCGCACGTTGCTTGACCACTATCGCTACCAGGTCTTGACGCCTGAGGCACTCTTGGAAGACGCAGAGAAAATCTCTGGCAAGGATCTCAAACCGGTGTATCGGGAATGGATCTTGACTGCCAAGAAGCTGTAGGCGGGCCGTGATCGAAAGTCGGTGTTGGCAAATCCGTCGTTTGGAGAGCCGTGACCGAAAGTGCGCACCGGTGGAATGAAGAGCCCTAGAATATCCCCTCATCCCCTGATCCTGGCTCTGCTCTTGATGTTGGGGCTGATAGCCTGTCGGCTGGTGGTGCCGCCGGCGGCCAGTGAGCCAGGCATTCAGCCGCCTCCCATTCTGGTGCCACCCACCACTCCCCTGACGGTGGACGACCTGAGCCTCTTCGAGCGTGTGCTCATCCCGGCCGCTCGTGACGACGTCGCCCGGATTGCCTCTTCGTTGCACCCTACTCGCTACCAGCTTGACGTGCGCTTCGATCCCGAATCGCTCACGGTGAGCGGCCAGGAGGTCGTGCGCTACACCAACAACGAGGATGTGCCCCTGAACGCCATCTATTTCCGCCTGTTCCCCAATCTTCCCGGCTTCGGCCAGACAGAGGTATCAGCCCTCAGCGTGGATGGCGTCGCGGCCACGCCCCAGCCCGAGCTGGAAGGGAGCGCGCTGCGCGTTCCCCTGGCGCCGCCACTGCTGCCCGGCGCGGTCGTCACGGTTCAGATCGAGTTCGCGACGCAAGTGCCCACGGAGATCGCGGGCAGCTACGGCGCGCTCGCCTATGCCAACGATGTGTTGGCGCTGGCCGGGTTCTATCCCATGATTCCGGTCTACGACGATGAGTGGTGGAATGTGGAGATCGCGCCACCCTATGGCGACATGGTCTACTCAGACACCAGCTTTTATCTCGTGCGCTTCACGTTGCCGGCCGGGTGGACCGTAGCTGCCTCCGGAACCGCAGTAGCGATCGAGGATCACACTGACGGCACCACCACCTGGACACTGGCGGCTGGCCCCATGCGCGATTTCAACCTGGTGGCCTCGCCTCGCTACCTGACCAGCAAGGCACAGGTGGGGCCGACGGTGGTGCGCTCTTTTTATCAGCCAGAGGACGAAGCGGGGGGCAAGCGGGCGCTGGATTATGCCGTGCGCGCGCTCCAGTACTTCAACGAGACATTCGGCACGTACCCCTTCACCGAGTTGGACGTGGCGGCCACGCCGACCACCGCCGGTGGGATCGAATATCCTGGGCTGATCGTGATCGCCCGGCGCCTCTACGGGAAGCCTGCCCTGGGGCCGGGCACAAAGGTCGGCGGATTCTTCGAGTGGGCCACTGTGCACGAGACGGCCCATCAGTGGTGGTACAGCCTGGTGGGCAGCGATCAGGTGGATGAGCCCTGGCTGGACGAGGCGTTGACGCAATACGCCACCCTGATGTACGTAGAAGCCATCTACGGTCAGGCAGCCGCGGCCGCGGTGCGGTGGGTTGTGTTTGAGCAACCCTATCGCCGGCTGGTGGAAGAGGGACGAGATCAGCCAGTGGGTCAATCGGTGCGCGCTTTCAACGAGGACGACTACGGCCCGGTGGTCTACGCCAAGGGGCCGCTTTTCTTCCAGGCGCTGCGGGACAAGATGGGCGACGCGACCTTCCTGGCCTTCCTGCAAGCTTACTTCAAGGCATACCGCTATCGCATTGCCACACCCGAAGTGTTATTGACCGTTGCTGAGAAAACGTGCCGCTGCAATGTGCAGCCTGTCTACGAGTACTGGATCAGGGGGGCGGGAAGCGATGCAATACCACTCACCGACTAGGCTTGACAAA
>DAOUAJ010000117.1:0-4104 GCA_034433615.1 Anaerolineae bacterium
GCCATCATCTAATCCACCTCCTCCCTATATGATAAATGGGAGGGATCCGAGGACAGATCCCTCCCATCCGCAGGTATGCTCGTCAGACAGTGCGAATGGCTTCCGTCATAGCATCCAAGACCCCCTCCGGCGCCCCCTCGCCTTTGGCCATAGCCAACATGGAGGTATAGATGGCTTCCACTACGCGCGGATGTATGAAATCAATGAAGAACAGCGACTCCGCCGTGCTCTCCCCCAGATGCTTGATCGTGGTCTGGTACAGTGGGTCGGTGATCGCATCCCATGCTTCCGGCAGCGGCGGGATGCCCTGTCCAGCCGCGGCGATACGCCGTTGCACCTCCGGCGACATGACGTGGGCGAAGAAGTCCAAAGTTTCTTTCAAATGCTTGTTGGCCTTAGGCACTGCCCAGACCATGGCATAGCCCGCTGCCCACGGGCTCTTCGGCTCCTTCACGAAAAGCACTGCGTCTTTGAAGAGGTCCAGCTTCACCTTCTCCCCTGCCTCCTGCACGCTCTGTTTTATGCCCGGTAGCCATCCGGTGTGAAAAGTGATGAAGCCAACCTCACCATTGGCGAAGGTCGTGATGACATCTCCGGCCACGATGCCCAGAGCGTCCTGGGAGATCAGCCCCTCCTTGAACATGCGATCGCATTTCTTGACCGCCTCCAGCAACTCTGGGATATGATAGTCTTTCTTCACCCCTCCCTCGATGATAGGAGTAATGCCCACCGTCTGAGCCTGGATAGGAGAGAGGAGCTCAGTCCATAACCACGTGGAGGCTCCCCCAAAGAGAAATGGGTAGCGAACCTTGGCCTTCAGGGCCTCGTTGACGGCGTAGAGATCATCTTCCGTCTTAGGCTCGCTGAGGCCTAACTCCTGGAAGACGGCTGCATTGTAGTACCACTCCTGAACGAAGAGATCCCAGGCTGAGACACCATAGAGCTTGCCCTCGACGGTGCACCACGCCTTGGCTCCCGGGTGGATCTTCTCCATCAACCCGGTCTGACGGTACCAGTCGTCCAGCTCCAAGACAGCCCCATCCTTGACCTGCACGAGCAAAGTAGTGTGGGTCGTGCCATACAGTTCAGGGGGATCGCCCGCAGCGAAGGCGGTGGCCAGCTTCTCACTATAGCCAGCTCCACCGTGCCCTACTTCAATGGTAACGCCGGGGTTCTTGCCCTCATATTCGTTGGCAATGTCCGCACACTGGGCACAGCGGTTAGCTGGTTCGTAATAGGACCACCAGCGCAGCGTGACCTTCTCGGCTGGGGCGGCTGCGGGCTGCGTCGGAGTAGCAGCCGGCGCGGGCGCGGCGGGTACGACGCACGCCTGCAGCAACGGCGCGACGGTCAAACCAACGGCGCCGTCTACGGCTCCTCGCAGGAATGCCCGGCGGCTCATCTTATCAGTCAGTGCGTTAGACATGTGCATCCTCCTCATCGTCATGATCGCCCTGATCCGGCGATCACACTGGCGGGCTCGGGCCAGCCGGCCAAACTGGCGTCCCTACCTAAGAGTGGCAATATGTAGGGCCATCATCCTCCCAAAACGCTGGTTCTCGACCTTGTTGGGTCAAATCGGGGGTAGGAATAGTGAACTGCGACGATCGTGACATGAATGATACGGCCGGAGGCAGGATAGAAGCTACCCTTGACAAACTCAACCTGGCCCTGTATCCTACAACACCAGAGCAAGGTCTGTGAATGCTGCTGGAGAAGTTACTCTGTATACTACAGTGTCGCGCAAACTAGCGCGGCTGGCTTGACTTCCGAGTGACATGTTTTTGACGTGGTGAATCTGCGCAATGTGAACGATAGACAGAGATATGAGGTGATAGGCAATGCGCGAGGCCAGAAGAGGACGAGAAAGCGAGAGAAAACAGGTTATGGCAGGTCTGGATGCAGAGCCCAACGCCCAGACTGTGCGCGATGCCCTGGAGAACCTCTATCACAACGTGGAGTTAGCTAACTCCTCTCTGGCAACACACTTTCCTCACGTCCAGGCCATCCCTGACATCATCCAGCGCGCCCAAACGTTGCGCAACCTGCTGCTGGACGCCATTGAGGGGCTGCGGCCCCTCCGCCCCGCGCCACCCCATGTCCTGGCCGCCAGGAGCTACGAGGTCCTCTCCCTGCGCTACGTCTCCGGCCTCTCGGTAGAGGAAGTCGCTGAGCAGATGGCCGTAGGCGAACGCCAGGTCTACCGCGATCTGCGCCACGCCGAGGAGGAACTGGCTGAGATCCTGCACTCTCGGGCCATAGCCTCCCCAGAGGGACCTGCTGCGAGAAAGGAGAATGCCTTCCAGGCCGAACTGGCGGTACTGGAAGCCGTACCGCAGGCCGTTGACTTGGCCGACTCGTTGCAAGAAGCGTTGGACACCATCCGTCCACTGGCCACTCAACGACACATACGGCTGGACTATGCTGGCCCCGTGCAGGGCGTCACAGCCATGCTTCCCCCCGGCATCTTAAAGCAAGTCCTGGTCCAGATTCTGAGCGCGGTCGCTCAAAGCACAGAAGGCCAGGCCTTGCAGGTCAAGTTGGATCAACAAGAAGATCTGGTCAGGGTCAGGGTCACGTTGCCGGCCCCAGAGCCCCTCGCGCGCGCTGATCTTTTACAGGCTGCCTTGCGCTTGGCCCAATCCATCGGGCTGGCCTGCCAGGTGAAGAAATGCGCGCCGGGATTGAACGAGGTCATCCTATCCTTGCACACCGCCCAGCCGTTGCCGGTCCTAGTCGTGGAAGACAACCCGGGCGCCTGCGAGCTCTACCAGCGTTACCTCCAGGGAAGCGAATGGCAGGCGATCCCGGCCCCTAACCCGCGCATGGCCGAAGACATGGCACGCTCCCTACACCCGGCTGCTATCATCCTGGACCTGCTCATGCCCGAAGTAGACGGCTGGAGTGTCCTTCAGGCACTTCAGTTAAGTCCGGATACCAGGGACATTCCTGTCATCGTCTGCTCAGTGGTGGACGATCCGGAACTCGCCACCGCTCTGGGTGCGGCGGCCTCGCTCAAGAAGCCAGTATCTCGGCTGGAGTTGCTGGGAACGCTGAAGCGAGTGGCGCGGCCGCGTAGCGCGGCTTGATGTCTCGCAAGGTGTTTTGGATCAAACTCAGCAGCTCATCCTCGCTGAAGCCGCCGTGCCGGGTCACCGCAAAGGTGCAAGGATGTCCCCGCGCACTCTCAGACCCAGGTGGCGAGGCGCTAACCGCCACAATCGGCACCTGTGCCATGTTGGCATCACCACGCAAGACTTGAGCTATCGTCCGCCCATCGGGACCTGGCAAGGCGATGTCCAGCAGCAGCAGGTCTACCGCCTGCGTCTGTAGTTTAGCCAGCGCTTCCTCCGCGCTGTAAGCCCATTGCACCCGAAAGCGATCCCCATCCGCCTGTAAGATGCGCCGGATGAGCTGAACAAAGCCGCGGTCATCATCCACCACCAGCAAATTGCCCCGTGGGCAGTAGCGCTCAATGATCTGCAACAGGCGCTCACCGCTGATGGGCTTGACCAGCCAATCGTTAAAGAGCTCTCGCTCGATCAGCCACGATCCTACGGGCAGCGAACATTGCAACAGGGGCACCCCTTCCGCCAGAATGGACGGCGGCATCCCCTGAGTAGCACCTTCGGCATCAGGGGGCACATTCAACAGCAAAGCGTCAGGGTGACGTTCCCGCACCATGGCTCGTGCCTGCTCCAGATCGGGTGCCGCCAGCACCTCAAACCCTTCCAGGCGCCGCCGCAAATAGGCAGCACCACCATTGGGATCCACCACCACTAAAGTGGAGTGTTCCCCCGTCGGCCGCTCCTCCGTTGCACTGGCTGGGACGAGGAACCCTACCTGCTTGGCCACAACAGGCAGCGAAAAGTAGAAAGTGCTACCCCGGCCCACCTGGCTCTCCGCCCAGATGCGCCCGCCGTGCATCTCCACAAACCGTTTGGCGATGGCCAACCCCAGGCCCTTACCCCTCCCCGATGCTGGTTGCGATGTAACCTGCTGAAACTCGGCAAAAAGGGTTCCCAGTTGCTCGGCTGGAATTCCCGCGCCCGTATCTGATACGGACACGATGATCTCATCCTGCTCTCGCACCGCCCGGACACA
>DAOUAJ010000118.1:0-9451 GCA_034433615.1 Anaerolineae bacterium
GAACGCTCAGCGAAGGAGGCCAGCAACGCCATGTAGAGTGGCCCGCGCTCCGCCCGGGTGAAGGTGCCATCTACCAGCCCGCGCAGCACGCCGAATGGCCCGCTCCACGTCTCCCGGATCTCGATGCCACCGCTGAGGTAGCCGATCTCGTCATCGGTTGCCCACCGGTTGCCCGCCAGCTCCGGCTGCACCCGGACAACGTAGACGATGAGCACCAGGAGCAGGCCGGCCAGCCCCAAGAGCCGTTCCGTCCATTTGCGTTCTCCCGCTTTTAACAACGCTTCCAGCCGGGCGATCATCTCCTCCTCTCCGGCTACGTCTCACCTCCTGCTGCTGTCAACCAACGACAGGGTAGCGGTATAACCCCTTTTTGTCAAGGGCAATCCTACTTGCTCACGAGGAGCCTTTTGGGATGTTCTTCGGCTATGAGGGATCTCGAAGCATAAGGGCAGTGCAGGGATACTTAAAGGGGTTGGGAATGAGGTTGATGGGACCAAATGGAGGTAGGGAGGGGAACTAAATGAAGCGAAGCAGGTGAACTTGCCAGATGAAGCCATTCGTGGTAAAATGAAAAGGTAGTTGGGGAGTCGTCTAATGGGCAGGACAGCAGACTCTGGATCTGCACGTCGGCGTTCGAGTCGCCGCTCCCCAGCCTCACCGGGGAATTCCCCGGCGTGGTACGCAGAGACAATACGTACCACTAATAGCCTCTTATTTGACTGTTAAAGAACAACACCGCCTGGGTCAGTAAGGGGCTACCTGGGGCCGCCGGTAACGCCAGTACCGGCGGCCTTTCTTTTTCCTCTAGCCCATTCGGGCCACAAGCAGCGCAACTGGCCGTCCCGTTACGGCCAGAGCTGTTTCACCTGTTGCGGGAAGCCCCTCGGCTACGTCAGCGACCGGAACGGGCCGCCGAGTGGGCCATGCGAGTCGCCGAGCGCGCCCGGCAGGCTGAGCGCGAAGCCCAAGCGCCCCGACGCTGGCGCGGGCCGCATGTGAAGGTGTCAGTACCGCAGTCCAATACTCTAACATCTTGCCAATTTAACGGGCATGAAGTAAGATGTTTATAGAATATGACACGCTTTAGAAGTGCGCCGTACCTGTCGCCTAGTAAGCTTATCTCACCCGTTGGAGTAAATTTATCCCATGCTGGAGCCTTTCATATTTCCACGCTCAATAGCCATTATCGGAGCCTCAAGCAGCCCCGGTAAACTCGGCCATGCGATTCTACATAATGTGCTCCAGTACGGCTTCCCCGGCTTAGTTTACCCGATCAACCCCAAGAATGATGAAATCCTGGGTCTGCGCGCGTATCCGAGTGTGTTGGACGTCCCTGATTCCATCGACTTGGCAGTGATTGTGATTCCCAGCCAGTTTGTCGCAGAGGTGTTGGAAGAGTGTGGCCGGAAAGGTGTACGTGGAGTCGTTATCATCTCAGCCGGATTCCGGGAGGTTGGCCCAGAAGGCATGCAGCGAGAACGGGAGCTGATCCGCATCGCCCGCCAGTATGATATACGTCTGATCGGCCCCAACTGCCTGGGCATTATTGACACCCTGCTCCCTCTTAATGCCTCTTTTGCTGCCACGATGCCTGCGCGAGGTGGCATCGCCTTTATGTCTCAATCGGGAGCCTTATGCACCTCGATTCTGGACATGGCCTTGGCTGAAGGCGTTGGCTTTTCTCGATTCGTCTCCCTGGGCAACAAAGCCGATCTCAACGAGATTGACTTCTTACAAGCCTGGGCGGAGGATCCGCATTCGTACGTGATCACCGCCTATCTGGAAGGGATCACTGATGGGTCGCGATTCATGCAGGTAGCGCGGGAGGTCACTCGCAAAAAGCCGGTGATCACGGTTAAATCGGGCACGACCAGTGCCGGGTCCCGCGCAGTATCCTCCCATACAGGTACGCTGGCTGGTTCCGAGCGCGCTTATGAGGCCGCGTTTGGGCAGACCGGCGTGATTCGCGCCTATTCGGTGCAGGAGCTATTTGACTTTGCCATCGCTTTCGCCCGCCAGCCACTGTTGAAGTCAGATCAGGTCGCCATAGTCACCAATGCCGGTGGTCCTGGGATCATGTGTACCGACGCTCTGGAGAAACTGGGGTTACGCCTGGCGCAATTGACACAAGAGACCCGTGATCGGTTGATCCCTCAATTGCCATCGGCAGCCAGCGTAGCGAATCCAATAGATGTCTTAGGAGATGCTCTCGCCGATCGTTATGAACTGGCCATCGGGGCAGCGGTCAACGATCCCCACGTGGCCGCTGTGATCGTGATCCTCACCCCTCAGGTCATGACCCAGGTCGAGAAGACGGCCGAGGCTGTAGTGCGGGTATCTCAAAGAGCGGAGAAACCTATCCTGGGTTGCTTCATGGGCGCGGCTCACGTTGGCTCAGGGATAAAGATTCTTAACGAGGGCCGGGTGCCCAATTATCCGGTGCCGGAGCGGGCTGCGGCGGCTCTGGCAGCGATGTGGAGGTATCGGCAGTGGTTAAATCAACCGCCGGACGAGATCCCACAGTATGAGGTTGACCGCGAAAGTGTACGCAAGATTTTCGCGGAGGCGCGGGCCAATGATCGCATCTCCCTTGGCGAGGCGGAGGCGCGCGCCATTCTGACGGCTTATGGCATATCTACCCCCAAGTCGGAGCTCGCCCACACGCCGGATGAGGCTGTGCAGATTGCCGAGCGCATCGGGTATCCGGTAGTGCTGAAGATCGCCTCACCGGACATCCTGCACAAAACGGACATCGGCGGCGTCAAGCTCAATCTGTACAGCGCTTCGGATGTGCGGGACGCCTTTGATCTAATCACGTATCGTGCCGTCCGCTACATGCCCAAAGCTGAGATCTGGGGCTGCCTGGTTCAACAACAAATCCAGGGTGGCAAAGAGGTCATCCTGGGCATGAGCCGGGATCCTCAGTTTGGCCCTCTGTTGCTGTTTGGTCTGGGCGGCATTTATGTCGAAGCTCTGAAGGATGTCACGTTTCGAGTCGCACCGATTGGCCGTCGGGTAGCGATGGAAATGATCCAGGAGATTCGCGCTTACCCATTGCTGCGCGGTTTACGTGGCGAAAGGCCGGCCGACCTGGAGGCGACGGTAGAGGTGATATTACGCCTTTCGCAGCTCGTCACAGACTTCCCGGAAATCGTGGAAATGGACGTCAACCCTCTGAAAGTTTTTGAACAAGGTAACGGCGCGCTGGCCCTGGACATGCGTCTGGTGCTGGCTGCGTAGCCTCAGGAGGATGCTAAATGGCAAACTTGTATGTGACTTCTACAGAGACGTACTCCGGCAAAAGCGCGGTGTGTGTCGGCCTGGGATTGCGCTTCCGGCGCGATGGCCTCAAGGTCGGTTACATGAAGCCGGTGAATGTGGCGGCCCGTCCGGGCCCAGCCGGCCCGGAAGACGAGGACGTGGCGTTTATCAAGGAGACCTTCAACCTGGGAGCCCCCCTTGAGGTGCTGGCTCCGGTGGCACTGACCCCTGCGGCGACAGAGCGACTGCTGCGCGGGCTGGAATCGCCCGACTATGAAGCCTTACTGCGCTCAGCTTACGCGCAGTTGTGCAATGATCGCGATGTGATCATCCTGGAAGGGGGCGCAACGCTGCGCGAAGGATACATGGTCAACCTGCCGACGCCGCGCGTGGCAGAGATGCTGAACGCTCGCACGCTGGTGGTAATTCGTTGGCATGAGTCCCGGATGCTGGACGACGCGCTGGCCTCCAGGACTCGCCTGGGCGATCCTCTGATCGGCGTGATCTTGAACACGGTGCCGCAGAGCAAGCTGGACTACGCCGAGGAGGTTGTCCGTCCATTCCTGGAACGCCATCGCATTCCAGTATTCGCCGTGCTGCCCCAGGATCGGCTGCTGCAGGCAGCCAGCGTTAGCGAATTAGCAGAAGGGCTGGGGGCGCACATCCTGGTGCATGCAGATAAGGGCGATGTCCTGGTGGAGAACGTGATGGTGGGCGCGATGAACGTAGAGAGCGCCCTCTCATACTTCCGTCGCACTCCCAACAAGGCAGTGATCACTGGTGGCGACCGCGCGGACATCCAACTGGCAGCTCTGGAGACCTCGACCCGCTGCCTGATCTTGACCGGGAACATCATGCCCAGTCCCATGATCCTGACCCGCGCCGAAGAGACGGGCGTGCCGGTGTTGCTCTGCCAGCAGGACACGCTGACGACGGTGGGGATTGTGGACGGGTATTTCGGACGCAGTCGCTTCCAACAGCGCCCCAAGATCGAGCGCTTCAGCCACATGTTGGAGGAGCGGTTGGATTTTGACCGGTTGTACCAGGCTTTGGGGTTGCGGGTAGGCTAAGTGACCTCGAAAACCCGGAGGGTCTTCCGAGACCCTCCGGGTTTGAAACCATAAGGGCTTCGGTCGGGAGACCTTGCCCAACTCAGGAGCCCTTCGGGTTTTGACACCAACAAGGAGCTTTGACGATGACCACGATCATAGAAGACATCATCGGGCGTGAGATTCTGGACTCGCGTGGTAACCCCACCGTTGAGGTGGAGGTTAGATTGAGCGGCGGAGACGTAGGTCGGGCAGCCGTGCCATCTGGCGCGTCTACCGGTGCGCACGAGGCCGTTGAGCTGCGTGATGGGGACAAGTCTCGTTACGGAGGAAAGGGTGTCCTGAAAGCAGTAGAAAACGTCAACACCACCATCGCTGAGGAGTTACTGGGGTGGGATGCCCTGGACCAGGTTGGCATTGACCAATTCCTCATCGGGCTGGACGGCTCACCCAACAAGGACAACCTGGGAGCCAACGCTATCCTGGGCGTGTCGTTAGCCGTGGCCAAAGCCGCCGCCGCCGCTGTGGGATTGCCCCTTTACCGCTACATTGGTGGGGTCAGCGCCCGCACACTGCCGGTGCCCATGATGAACATCCTCAACGGCGGCAAGCACGCGGTAGACTCCACCGATCTGCAAGAGTTCATGATTATGCCCGTGGGCGCCGGCTCTTTTGCCGAGGCGTTGCGTTGGGGAGCGGAGACCTACCACGCGCTGAAGAGGGTGCTGGCCCAGCGCGGCTATAGCACCAATGTGGGTGACGAAGGAGGTTATGCCCCTTCCCTGAAATCTAACGCCGAGGCAGTGGAGGTGATCCTGGCCGCCATCGAGGCCGCAGGATACCAGCCAGGGGAGGACATCTGGATTGCTTTGGACCCGGCTTCCAGCGAAATCTACGAGGATGGGAAGTATGTGCTCAAGAAGGAGGGGCGCTCCTTGACCAGCGAGGAGATGGTCGCCTTCTACGAGGACTGGATCAACCAGTACCCCATCATCTCCATTGAGGACGGCATGGCCGAGGACGACTGGGAGGGGTGGAAGCTGCTCACCCGGCGCATTGGGGATCGAGTGCAGTTGGTAGGTGATGACCTGCTGGTGACCAATGTGGAGCGGGTCAAGCGGGCGATCCAGGAGAAGGCGTGCACGGCGTTGCTGTGCAAGGTGAACCAGACCGGCACGCTGACCGAGGCCATCACCGCGGTGGAGATAAGCCACCGGGCTGGGTGGGCTGCCATTGTGTCGCACCGTTCCGGCGAGACAGAGGACACCACCATCGCTGACCTGGTCGTGGCTCTGAACACCGGGCAGATCAAGACGGGAGCTCCCGCCCGCACGGACCGGGTGGCCAAGTACAACCAGCTCTTGCGCATCGAGGAGGAACTGGCCGACACGGCCATCTATCCGGGGATGGAGGCATTCCGGGTGAAGCGATAGGGTTAGAGATTGGGAGGCCGAGGCGGGATGTTAGACCTGCCTCGGCTTTTTTGTTAGGTTCTTGAAGCCCGCACCTGAGCTCACAACAAGGCTGGTCGTTCCTCTCGGAAGCTTCCTTCCAGCGCGTTCGGGACAACGAGGGAGATGTCATTTACGAGGACTGGAGAGATGAGAAACATTCATCGCATCGTCAACGCCATGGCGGCCTTCTGTACGTGCAGCCGGTTCTCCGCTTCGTCGTAGACCACTGACTGCGGCCCGTCAATCACGGCGTCGGCCACTTCGATGTTGCGGTCGGCCGGCAGGCAGTGCATGTAGATGGCGTCCGCTCTAGCCAGCGCCATGCGCCGCTCGTCAGCGATCCAATCAATATACTTCCTGCCGATGCGGGCGCTCTCCTCGGCGTCCTCGGTGGTCAGCCAGCACCCCCACGATTTGGGATAGACCACGTCGGCGCCCTGGAACCCGGCATCGAAATCGTCCATGATCTCGAGAACCCCGCCATGGCGGCGGGCGTTCTCATGGGCCTGCTCCACGATCTCCGGCATCAACTGGAACTCCGGTGGGTGAACCAGGCGGACGTTCATCCCGAAGCGGGTCATGAGCAAGATCAGCGACTGCGGCACGCTCAACGGCTTCTGGTAAGAGGCCGCGTAAGCCCAGGAGACAGCGATGGTCTTGCCTTGCGGGTCTCCCTTCTTCTCAATGATGGTCATCAGGTCCGCCAGAGCTTGAAAAGGATGGTAGATGTCACATTGCATGTTGAGGACGGGCACCCGGCTGGCCACGGCAACCTCTCGAATGTAGGCGTTGCCTTGCTTCCAGTCGCAGTGGCGGATAGCGATACCGTCGTAGTAGCGGCCCAGGATTTCGCCGATCTCTTTGGGTGTGTCGCCATGGGCGATCTGGGTAGTGCGGGATTCGATAAAAGCGGCGTGTCCGCCCAACTGGGCCATCCCGGCCTCGAAAGAGGCCCGCGTCCGGGTGCTCGAATAGAAAAAGAGCATGGCCAGCGTCCTGTCACGCAGCCAGGGGTGCGCGATGCCCAGCGCGCGCTCCCGCTTCAATTGAAAGGCCACGTCCAGCAAAGTCTCGATCTCTTCCTTCGTCCATTCCTGGGCTGTGATCAGATCTCGCCCTCGCAGATCAGTTTGCATGAGTCGGGTCCTCCATAGTTTATACAGGTATACAGGTTTGAAAATAAGGCCAATCACTTCAGCCTGACAAAGGCCGGGGAACCTGCCAGGTTTACCGTCTACTATGAGCGACACATGGACATGAAGGCCAATCTGGATGAGCCGGGCCTGATGTTGCTGTACGACCCGCAGACGTCGGGGGGGTTGCTACTGGCAGTCCCGGCCGCCCGCCTGGACGACCTGCCGCGCGAGCGCGAGAGGCTACAGCAAGCGGCGTGGGTCGTGGGAGGGATTTTAGAAGGCCGGGGGGTCGAAGTTGTCGTTCAAAAGGGTGAAGGAATCACCTCAGACCGTGATGACCAAATCAGCGCGCCACATGGCCGTGACGATGTCCGCCATCCCGCCAACGATGCCCACCCGCACCTTGTCTACCAATCCGAAATAGTTCAGGCACGTCTGGCAAATAATCAAGGGCACCCCTCGTTCCTCCAACGCCTTGAGTTCCTCCAGAACAGGGGACCCCTCGCACGTGAGCTTCACGCCATCGGTGTAGAAACAGAGGGCGCGAGGCGGGTTGCCTGTATCGCCAATCAGGCTCAGGAAAATGCGAGCCAGCTTCTCCTTCAGATCTTGAGCGTCGGTCATGCCCATGCCGTCGCTCTTGAAGACGATGACAATGGCTTTATTATTGTCCATGATTGCCTCCCTTGTATCATAAGTCCTCTTGGAAAGTTCTTCCATCGTGAGTCAATCCTGATCTACGGACTCGCTGGCTGTGGCCTTGGCCGCGCAGTGAGGACAGTGGCGAGGGTCGTGCAGCTCCTCCATCGCCTCGGTGCACACGGCGAAGACCTCCACCCGATCAAACAACATCAGCTTGCGCACCACTGTGGCCTCTAACGCCAAATGCTGGCAATTGCTCTCTCGCAAGATCTCCGGCACCGGGCAGGCATCGCACAGGCTGCGCTGCCACCGCCGGGAGCGAGGGTTCCGCTCAATCAGCCGGCACGTTTCCGTCTCTCGACCGCGGTAGTAGTCGTAGTGATAATATCGGCAGTTCACCGATTTTGCCATGAGTTTTCACACCTGGGCAGCGGACGATCCCGTCGCACCAGATCGTCCACCGTCTCCCGTTCCTGGATCACGTGAGCGTGTCCTCCGACCAGCCACAGCACGGCCGGCCGCAGCGCCGCGTTGTAGTTCGATGCCATACTGAGATGATATGCACCGGCAACAGGCACGGCCAAAACATCGCCTGGGCGAACAGGCGGCAAGACCACCCTTTGGATCATAATGTCGCCGCTCTCGCAGTACGGCCCTGCCACCGTCACAGTTTCGGTGGCAGGCTCCCCCATCCGATTGGCCCGCAATGCAGTGTACACCGCCTGATACAGGGCCGGCCGTGGATTGTCCGCCAGCCCGCCGTCCACCATCACGTAGGTGCGGGCCGGCCCCCGCTTCACCCCGCCCACCCGGTACAGCGCCACGCCGGCGCGGGCCACCAGGCTGCGCCCCGGCTCGATCACCAGCCGCGGCAGATCGAACCCATGACGGTGGCATCCCGCGATGGCAGCCGCGCTGATCGCTGCGATGTACGGCTCGATGGGCGTGGGCGGGTCCTCCAGCCAATAGGGGACACCCCAGCCGCCGCCGGGGCTCAACTCGCGCAGGACGAAGCCCTCATCCTGCAGACTGGCGGCGAACTCCACCAGCACCTCGACCGCGTAAGCGATAGGCTCGGCATCGAACACCTGAGAGCCCAGATGGACGTGTAGTCCCACCAGCCGCAGGTGAGGCGAACGCAGAACGCGACGAGCCGCTTCCCTCGCGATCCTGTCCGCCAGCGGGAAGCCGAACTTGGAGTCTAGCCGGCCAGTCACCCGGTAAACGTGGGTGTGCACATCAATGTCCGGCGTCAGCCGCAGCCAGACATCAGCCGGACGACGGCGAGCTGCAGCCAAACGCTCGACGCGCGCGATCTCCTCTTCGTTGTCCAGGACAATGCGCCCTACACCCACGTCCAGCGCCATCGCCAGATCGGCCTCGGCCTTGTTATTGCCGTGGAGGTGCATACGCTTGGCCGGGAACCCGCCGCGCAGGGCGATGGCGATCTCGCCGCCGGAGACCACGTCCAACCCCAGGCCATGCCCCGCGGCCCACTGGGCGATAGCGGTGCACAGGAACGCTTTAGAGGCATAGGCGACCTCCCACGGTCCCGGGTAGTGGGCACGCAGGGCCTCAGCGTAGACAGCTACCGCCGCGTCCATCGTCGCCGCGTCGTAGACGTACAACGGCGTACCGTATATATCTGCCAACGCTGTCAGGTCACAGCCGCCTATATGCATGCGGCCGTCCACTACCTCGGCCGTCACTGGCAGAATGTGCTGTAGAGATGCGAGATCGAACATTGTCGCCTTGTGAATCCCTCAGACCACCACCAGCGCGATGCCGAACACCGTCACGGCGGCCCCCACGATGGCGTTGAGACCGGGGATCTCCCCAAGGAGCAGCACGCCCAGAATAATGCCGCCCGTGACCTCCTGCGTGGCGATCAGATTGACATAGGTGGCGT